>JAWVFZ010000351.1:0-3998 GCA_033855555.1 Solirubrobacteraceae bacterium | reverse complement strand
CCGCCCCCAGCCGCCGGCGCCACACGGCACCCGCTCCGCCCCCTCCAGCGCAGGCTCCAGAGCTCAAGGCCGAGCGGCGCCTGCGGGAGTCCGGCGGCCCCGAGGACGTCGCGTTCTACACCTGCGGCTGCGGCTTCGCCTTCGAGGCCGACGTCTCGACGTCCGTCTCGTGCCCGCATTGCGGCGCCAGCCAGGCCTGGTAGCGCGCCCGGGCTAGACCCCCGGCTGCGAGGCAAGGAAGCGCTCGACGTCCCGCGCCTCGGCGCCGAATCCTCGTGCCGAGCCGTTGAACGGCGCGACGACGACCTTCCCTGCCGCAACCGACCACTTGCCGACCACGCGCCCCGCGCGCGTCGCCGCCGGACCGATCATCCCGCCGGCGAACACGCGGGCTGCGTCCTCGTGGGCGACGATCGCGGACTTGTCCCGCCAGCCGACCAGCAGGTCGTCCCAGAGCGGCAGCAGCCGCGGCGGGAGCGTCTCCGGCGGCGGTTCGCGCCGCGCCAGGTCGACGAGCCCGCCCTCGTGCTCGGTCAGCTCGCCGGCGATCGCCTTCAGCCCCGCCCGGGCATCCCGCAGCGGCAGTCCCGCCCAGTAGGCCAGATCGGCGTCGGTCGCCGGCCCGAAGCCCGCCAGGTAGCGGCGCGCGAGCTCGGCAAGGGCCTTGTCGCGGTCCACCGCGGGCCGGCTGCCGAGCCAGTCGGCCGTGCGGACGAACAGGTGCTGGCGCCCTTCGATCGGCCCGCGGACGAGGATCCCCCGGTAGGCGGCCTGGAACAGCAGATACACGAGCGCCTGGCCTTCGGCCCGCAGGCCGGCCGCGACGAGCCGGTCGCGCAGCGCCTCCCGCTTGAGCGGGCCTTCGTCGGCGAGCGCGCGATCGATCACCTGCACGCCGCGGTCGGCAGCGTCGGCGCTGACGCCGTTCTGCTCGAGTCGCCGTGCGCATGCGGTCGCCTGGGTCGGCGCCGTCAGAGCCAGCAGCCAGGGCAGGTCGTCGGGGCGCACGAGATGCAACGTGCCGCGCATCACCCAGGTGATCACGAGCGAGCGCTCGGCGGTGAGCCGGCGGTCGACGTCCGCGATCGTGAGCTCTTCGGTGCGCGCCCGGAGCGAGAGCATCCCCGCGCGCAGGTCCTGCGCCTGGACGGCGAGCAGGCGTTCCACCACGGCCTCGGGCGTCTTTGCCGGCGCGCCGGCGAGCAGCTGCGCGCCGGACCGCAGCGCGCGGAGGGTTGCGGGCTTCAGGCCGGGATCTCCGCGTCGCGTGCCAGGAGCTCAGCGTATCGGCCGCTCAACATCAGCAGCTCGTCGTGCGAACCGGATTCGGCGACGCGTCCGCCTTCCAGGACCACGATGTGGTCGGCCCGCCGAACGGTCGACAACCGGTGCGCGATCGCGATCGTCGTGCGGCCTTCGGCGAGAGCGTCGATGGCTCCCTGCACCGCTCGCTCGGTGACGGTGTCCAGCGCGCTGGTCGCCTCGTCGAGCAGCAGGACCGGCGGGTTGCGCAGCACCGTGCGGGCGATCGCGATCCGCTGCTTCTCGCCGCCGGAGAAGCGGTAGCCGCGCTCTCCCACGACGGTGTCGTAGCCGTCGGGCAGCGACGCGATCAGCTCGTGGATCTGCGCGGCGCGCGCGGCCGCCTCGACCTCGGCGCCGGTCGCGCCCGGCTTGGCGAACGCGAGGTTCTCGCGAATCGACGCGTGGAACAGGTAGGTCTCCTGCGAGACGAGGCCGACGGTCTCCGAGAGCGAGGCGAAGGTCAGGTCGCGCACGTCGGTGCCGTCGATCTTCACCTTGCCGGCCTGGGGGTCGTAGAGCCGTGCCACGAGGTAGCCGAGCGTGGTCTTGCCGCTTCCGGTCTCCCCCACGATCGCGGTGTACGAGCCGGGCGCGACGCGGATGTCGATGTCGTCGAGCGTCGGCGGCGCGTCGGGGTCGTAGCCGAACGACACCCCTTCGAAGTGCACCTCGCCGCGCACGCGCTCCAGTGCGACCTCGCCTTCGACGACATCGACCGGGAGGTCCAGGTATTCGAAGATGCGCGCGAACAGGGCCCCGGAGGTCTGCACGTCGACGCCGACAGACAAAAGCGACTGGATCGGGAACAGCAGGCGCGTCTGCAGCGTCGTGAACGCGACGACGGTGCCGATCGAGATCGCCGAGGTCTGGCCGGCGAACCAGTACACCAGCGCCGGCATCACGGCGAAGCTCATCTGCACGGAGGCCATCCGCCAGCGGCCCGCCATCCGCGCGCGCACCTCGATGTCTGCGAGCTGACGCGACTCCTCCGAGAAGCGCTCCGCCAGCTCGTCGCCGCGGCCCATCGTCTTGCCGAGCAGGATCCCCGAGACGCTGAGCGACTCCTCCACGAGCGAGCTCATGTCGGCCAGCCGCGACTGGCGCTTGGCCGTGATCCTCCGGCGCTCGGCGCCGACGCGGCGCGTCAGCCACACGAAGAACGGCAGCAGGCCGAGGCTGAAGGCGGCCAGGCGCCAGTCGAGCGCGATCATCGCGATGATCACGGCGATCACGGTGGTCACGTTGGAGACGATCGACGTCGCGGTGCTCGTCACGACGTTCTGCACGCCGCCGATGTCGTTGGCGATCCGCGACTGCACCTCGCCGGTGCGCGTGCGCGTGAAGAAGGCGAGGCTCAGGCGCTGCAGATGGCGGTAGACCGCGCTGCGCAGGTCGTGCATCACGCGCTGGCCGACGATGTTGCTCAGCCAGGTCTGCGCGACGCCGAGTGCACCGGTGGCGATCGAGACGGCGATCATGCCGGCGACCAGGAGCGTCAGCTCGCTCGTGTCGCGCTGCGGGATCGCGTGGTCGAGGATGCGCCGCAGCAGGAACGGCGAGGCGAGCGAGACCACGGCGCTGATCGCGATCAGCCCGAGCACCACGAACAACCGGCCACGGTAGGGCCGGAAGAGGCGGGCGATGCGGCGCGTGTCGGTCAAGCGCCACCCATTCTAGTGCTCAATGATTGAGGTCGCCAACTATCTCGCTGGGCGCCCCCCGGCGCTCGCGTTCGACGTCCGCCCGCACGCGACAATCCGCGAGGTGGTCATTGACGAGTCCGCAGGCTTGCATCAGCGCGTAGGCGGTCGTCGGCCCGACGAAGCGGAAGCCGTGGCGCTTCAGCGCCTTCGAGAGCGCGGTGGACTCCGGCGTGAGCGGCGCGACATCCGACCAGTCGCGCGGCGCCGCGCGGCGCCCGGGCGGGGCGTGGGCCCAGACGAGCTCCGCCAGCGGCTGCTGACCGTCGCGCAGCGCGACGGTCGCCTTCGCGTTGGCGATCGCGGCCTCGATCTTCAGCCGGTTGCGCACGATGCCCACGTCGCCGAGCAACCGCGCCACGTCGCGCGCGCCGAAGCGCGCGACCCGCTCCGGGTCGAAACCGGCGAAGGCGGCGCGGAACGCGTCGCGCTTGCGCAGGATCGTGATCCAGGCCAGACCGCTCTGGAACGCCTCGAGGCAGAGCTTCTCGTAGAGGCCGCGCTCGTCGCGCACCGGGCGCCCCCACTCCTCGTCGTGGTAGCGCTCGTACAGCGGATCGCCGGCGCCGAAGCAGACCTTGCCGTCCATGGGCGCAGCCTCGCAGACGCCCGCCCGCGATCATGGGGTCATGTCCTTCTGGTGGGATGACCTCGGTGGCCTGCGCCGCACCCGCGATCCGCTTGCCGGCGCGCTCGAGTGCGATGTCGCGATCGTGGGCGCCGGGATGACCGGCCTGTGGACCGCGCTGGAGCTCAGGCGCGCGGCGCCGGAGCTCGACGTCGTGGTGCTCGAGCGCGAGGCGGCGGGCTTCGGCGCTTCCGGGCGCAACGGCGGCTGGGTCGTCGGCGATCTGGCCGGCCGGCCTTCGGCGGCCCTGATCGCGGCCATCCGCGAGACCGTCGACGAGGTCGCGGCGGCCGTGGCCCGCGAGGAGATCGACTGCGACCTCGTCAAGGGCGGGACGCTGAGCGTGGCGGTCGACGACGTCAACG
>JAWVFZ010000350.1:0-3651 GCA_033855555.1 Solirubrobacteraceae bacterium | reverse complement strand
CGTGCCCGCCACGACCGCGCCGCCGCCGGCGATCGCCGCGGCGGACGCTGCGATGGCCGCCAGCTTCCCCGCCGACGCGGCCTCGGCGGCCGCCTGGACTTTCAATCCCGCCGACACCGCACGCTCGTGCATGCCGCCGGTCAACGCCTCGTAGATCCGCACGAGCGCGCTCGCCGCCGGCTCGTGGACGTGCGCGGCGGCCGCGGGTGCAAGTGCCACCGGGAACAGGGCGGCCAGCGGCGCCGTCGTGGCGTGCATCTCCCTGACGGTCGCGCGGCACGCGGGGCAGTTGCGCAGGTGCGGGCGCACGTCGAGTAGCTGGTCGGGTGACGCCTCGCCGTCGACGATCGCTGCCAGCAGCGGCAGCCAGCGCTCGCATTCGGCTCCGTCCTCGATGCCCGCGTAGCGCTCCATGAACGCGCGCCGCCCCTCTGCGATGCAGCGGTTGACCTTCGTATGGGTCCAGCCGGTCTGCTCGCAGATCTCGGCGTAGGAGAAGCCCTCCGCCTTCAGCCACAACGCGCGCAGCTCGTGGGGCTTGAGGCGCTGCAGTGCCTCGGCGGAGCGGCGCAGCCGGTCGAAGCTGACCAGCCGCTCCTCGGGCGAGGGCAGGTGGCGCGCCTCCTCGCGGTCGAAGTCCGGCTCCTCGGAGGAGACGAGCTGCTGGCGCTGGCGGCGGACCGCCATGGCCTCGTGCTTGCACACCGTATGGACCCACTTGTACGCACGCTCCGGCTCGAGCGTCGCCGCGCGGCGGACGAAGATCTCCATCGTGCGCTGGTAGGCGTCCTGCGCGTCGTCGGCGCAAAGCGAATGGCGCCGGGCGGTCTTCAGTAGGGAGTCGGCGTGCCGCGCGACGACCCGCATGACGAGGTCTCGCGCCTGCCCCTCGCTCAGCACACGCCTCGCGTTCTCCTCGACCGGCTCGACATCCGTGTCGCAGCCACCAGCCACGTCCTGCATCTGGACCTCCGTGTTCAGATTCATCCCCGTTGTAGGACAACGGCGCGCGAATTCGCCCCCCGCAGGGCGCTGAATGGACGGATATCCGGTGCACTGGCCCGGCGATCAGGTCTGGCTGACGTCGGCGTCGACGTCGGGATCGGCGTCGGCTTCGACCGGAGCGCCGACGCCGAGCACCGCGGCGATGCGCTCGCGCACGGCGGGGTCCGGCTTTGCGGACGATCCGGCGGTGATCCGCTCGTCCTCGGGCCGGGTGGGTCGGGCCCAGTTCAGGAAGCCGAGGTCCAGCGCGGCGATCGGCACGCCGGCCTCGGAGGCCATCTCGCTGGCGCGCCGCTGCAGGTTGATGGCGTCGCCGATGCCGAGGATGCGCTTGGCGGCAAGGACCGTGGGGTCCATCGGGTCGGCGCCGAGGACCAGCGACGACGGCTCGACGTCGAGCAGCCCGAGGCGCCCGGCGATCGTGAGGAACTCGTAGCGCGGCGCGCGGCGCAGGCCGGGCAGCGACAGGCGCTCGAAGGCACGCTCGAAGCGCCGCTGCGGCGTGAGCGAGGGCTCCTCGGCGGCGAGCGCGGCGGCCTGCGACCCCGCGCGCTGGGCGCGGGCGCGGTAGGCGGCGAGCGTCGCGTGGCCGCGCTTGGGGTCGTGCCCGGCGCGCGGGCCGAGCGCGACGCCGTCGAGGTCAGGAAGCTCGCCCGTCGCCCAGGCCGTGCGGGCAGCGGCGATCCCGGCCCAGGGGTCCTCGGCCTGCAGCGGCGACAGGTAGGCGATCAGGAAGGCGAGCCAGAGCCCCTCCTCCCCGCCGGCGGCGACGGCTTCCGCGTAGAGGCCCGGCGGGCGCGACTGCAGCTCTTGCAGGCGCGCCACGCCGAAGGCGATCTCGTCTGCCAGACGCCGGCCCTCGACCGTCGCCCGCAGGCCGGGAGCAGCCCAGTTGTCGTACCCGTCGTCCTCGGCGCGCTGGAGGCGGCGCACCCTCAGGTCGCTGCCACGCGCCGTCTTCACGGAGCTGCGGCGGGGCGCGCCCGACGGCCCCTGCCGGCGGCCGCCCGTTCGAGCCATCGGCGCCGCATGCTCGGCCTTCGAGCAGATCGGGCAGTTGGCCTCTAGGCGACCGTGGCGGCAGAAGGTGGGCACGTCCCCCGAGTTTAGGGCGTCGTCAGCCCGCGACTACTTGTGGCACTTGGACGCCTTGCGCTTGAGCACGATGTTGTAGCCCGGGCGCTTGGTGTTGTTGGGGTTCAGCAGCCCCGCGTCGAAACGGACAAGCGGGGCCGATCCGACGAACTGGAACAGGTAGACGCGGCTGATGCGCTTGCTGAGCTTTGCCCCGGTGAACGTGCAGCCGAGCGCCTTCGCGGCGCGCGTGGTGTTGTAGGGGAAGCTCGTGCCGAGCTTGACGATCCCGCCGGCCTCGGTCAGCCAGACCTCGCCGCTGCGCGTTGCCGTGAGCAGCGCCTTCGTGCGAGAGGTCGAGAAGCGGTTGTTGTCGGAGTACGGGTGGATGCCCCACAGCTTCGGTTCGGGCTTCGCGTACTGGCGGAACTTCTTCACGTAACGAACCGCGGACGCGACGTTCGCCTGGTCCAGGATGTCCAGCCCGACGACCTTGTCGCCGGTGAAGACCTTGCGCGCGGCCATGTAGTACTGCGCTGCGCGCTTGGGGTTGTTCCAGATCGGCTGGCCCTGGTAGCTCGTGCCCGACTTGAAGATCTTGCGGTTGACCTCGTTCCATGCCGAGATGTCCTTGACCTGCGGGAACGCCTTGTGGAACTTCTTGATGGCCTTCGTGTAGGCCGCGACCGAGGGCGCCTTCTTGGCCTTGGACCCCTGGTAGGAGTGCTCGAACGAGATCAGCACGCGCTGCTTGGCGAGCTGCGCCGCGGCCACCCACTGCGTCAGCGCGGTGCGTTCCGCCGCGTGGTCCATCACGTCGTAGGACGTGATGTAGCGCGCGAAGGAGAACTTCAGCGGCGCAAAGAGCGGGTTGCTGAACGTCGCGGCCTGCTGGTCGGAGATCCCAACCTTGAAGGCGGCGGCGCCCGAGGGCACGGCGGCCAGCATGCAGACGGTTGCCAGGGCAGCGAAGAGTCGGCGCATGCGGGTACCGAACAGGCTAGGTCGGCGGAAGTTGCGCGGCGGACGTCAGCCCGGCAAGGAAGAGGCGCGTGACGAAGGCGACGGCTTCCTCGACGTCGCGCGCGTCGCGCTCCAGCATTCGCACGGCCACTTCGAACCCCGCGCCGACCATCGCCGAGGCCATGAAGTCGACGTCGTGCGCCGGCAGCAGCCCGGAGGCGACGCCGGCCTCGAGGTCCTCGCGCAACTCCTCGATCCCCGCGCCAAGAGCCGGCTCGTCGAACATCGAGCGGATCGTCCCCGCGTTGCGGCGCATGAGCTCGAACGTCTCGGGATCCTCGACGAGGTAGCCGTAGTAGGCGCGGTAGCCGCCCTCGACGAACTCCTCCACCGTGCGACTCGCCGTGCGCGCCGTGCGCACTCGCGAGCGGATCTCCGACGCCGCCTCGTCGAGCAGTGCGTGGAGGACGGACTCCTTGTCGGGGAAGTAGTTGTAGAAGGTGCCGGTGGCGAGGTCGGTCTCGCGCACGATGTCGCGGACGGTGGCCGCGCCGTAGCCGATCTGCGAGAAGACGACGCGCGCGGCGTCGAGGATCGCGGTGCGGTTGG
>JAWVFZ010000349.1:0-3665 GCA_033855555.1 Solirubrobacteraceae bacterium | reverse complement strand
CCAGGATGTACATCAGGATCAGGCCGAGGGTGATGGTGAGCGCCCAGGTGAAGAAGACGTCCTCGACGCTGAAGACGATCATCAGCAAGAACGCCAACGCGCAGACGCCCGCCTCGACGGCGATCGCATTGTCCGGTGTCTTGCGCGTGGGCGAGACCTCGGCCAGCGCCTTTGGCAGCACGCCGGTCCGCCCCATCCCGTACCACGTCCGCGTGCCGCCGTTGAAGCACGCGATCGAGACAGCGATGGCCGAGTTCAGCAGCGCGAACAGCAGGATCACCCAAGCGTCGCCCCACACCCGCGTCGCCAGCGTGAACACTGGGAAGGCGCTCGCCTTCGGGATCGCGTCCACGCGGTCGACGCCGATGCCGACCAGGTAGCCCCAGGTCACGAACACGAAGTAGACGGCGAGGATGATCACGGAGCCGATCATCCCCAGCACGATGTAGCGCCTTGGGTTCTTGCTCTCCTCCGCCAGCGGCGCGGTCGCCTCCCAGCCGCTGAAGGCGAAGATGCTGAACACGACCGCGAGGAACAGGTCCGGTGCGTCGCCGAAGTGGCCGGGGTTGAGCGGCTCTGCGCTGAAGCCGCCCGGCCCGGGGTCGGCGAATCCCCAGATCGCGAGGGCGACCATGATCACGATCTCCAGCGCGCCCGTGATCAGCAGAATGCGCTCCGAGATCGCGATACCGCGGTAGGTCAGGAAGGTCACGAACCCGACGATCGCCACAACCCAGAGCCACCACGGGATCGTCACGCTGTACTGGGCCTTGATCTCCGGCTCGAGCACGGTCTTGGCCAGGAAGCCCGACGCCATCGCGGCCACCGGCGGCAGCCAGATGGAAAAGACCCAGCCGGCGAAAAAGCCGGCCTGCGGGCTCAACGCCCGGGCGATCCACGTGTACCAGCCGGCCGCGGACGGCAGCTCCTTGGCCAGCTGCGACGACGTGATCGCCATCAGCAGCAACACCAAGCCGGCCAGCAGGTAGGCCCACGGGGTGACGATGCCCGCCAGCGACACCGTGAACACCAGCGTCGACAGGATGGCGAACGCCGGGGCGATCGTCGCCACGCCCTGCATGACGATGCCCGGGAGGCCGACGGCACCCGCCTGCAGATCGGTCCTGAACCCGCCGGTCTGCGGCCGCGACTCGACCGCGCCATTGGGTGGAATGGCGCCCATCTCGACCCTCCTCGTTGCCCCGCCTACTCGGCCAGGTAGACCCGCACCGGCTTGGGGTCCACCGCTTGGTCCGTGTCGAACTCGAGGTTCGCCTTCAGCAGCGGCCCGGTGTCAAGCCTGCGAGGGACGCTACTCGCCCTGCCGCACACGTCAAGGCCGGCCCGGCCCCCGCGGCGTGACCGGCCAGATGTCGGTCACGACACCGTCCTCGACCACGTGAAAGACGTCGTGGAGATTGACCGTGGTCGGGCCGTAGCCGCCCATCACCTCGGCCACGTCGCCCAGGTCGAGCGACCGCGGGCCAGGGAAGTCAACGATGCAGTGCTCCTCAGCGAAGTAGCGCACCCGGCCCTCGGGGTGCGAGACCAGCGGCGGCGTGACGAAGTCGATGCCGACGGTCTTACGGCCGCAGTCGAGCACGACGGTGTTGGCCTGGCGCGAGATGACCGTGCCGGCGACGGTCATCGCCACCTCGAACCCGCCCGGGACAAGCGCGCGGTGCATCGCGTCCATGAGCACGTAGGAGCCGGCCTGGACCTCGTGGATCCGCGGGTTGGCCCCGGTGATGTGGTAGGTGCCCGTCCCGCCCGCGGAGATCACCTCGACCGGGTGCCCGCGCTCGGCCAGGAAGTCGAACGCGTCGATCGCCTGCCGGTTGGCCCTCCGCGCGTCGGCGATGCGCTGGTCGGGATCGGGCTCGAGCATGACATGGCCCTCGTACGCCTCCAGGCCTCGCAGCTTGAGCCCGGGCAGCTCGCCGATCCGCTCGGCCAGCGGCAGCGCCTGCTCCCGCGAGCGCACGCCGCAGCGCCCCATGCCGACGTCGAGCTCGATCAGCACTTCGAGCTCCGCGCCGGCCTCGACCGCCGCGCGCGAGAGCTGCTCGGCGTTGCGGAGGTCGTCGACGGCGACGGAGAGCCGGTGCGAGCGTGCGAGCTCAGCAGCCGCGCGGACCTTGTCGGGCTGCGCGAGCTCGCTGGTTATCAGCACGTCGATGATCCCCGCCTCGGCGACCACGATCGCCTCCCAGACGGTCGCGCAGGCGACGCCGATCGCTCCCGCCTCAACCTGCAGGCGGGCGAGCTGCGGCGACTTGTGCGCCTTGAAATGCGGCCGCAGGTCCGCCGGCAGCTCGCGGAACGCCGCGGCCATCGTGGCGATGTTTCGCTTCGCCTTATCGAGGTCGAGCAGTAGCGCGGGCGTCGACACGTCGGTGCGCGAGCGGCCGATCTGGTCGCCGTAGCGCGCCTGCAGCTCCGCGTTCGCGGTCGCGGTCGTCATGTCCGTCCCCACCTTATCCGGTGTCCGCGGAGGCCTGGTCGAGATCGCCGGGCATCGCCAGCGTCTGGCCGCCACCTCCCGGGCGACGCTACTTTCGCCGCAGCCAGCCGGAGGGATGGTGGCTGATGAGGAAACGCTGATCCAGTTGCGGATCAACGTGGAAGCTCGGGTTCCTGGCCAGGAACTTTTCGATCGCCGGTAGGGGTCCCGGGCGACCCCAGGCGAACGCGGGCAACGTGTCGACGACGCCGTCCTGGACCAAGATGAGGCTTCCCGGAGTGACCAGTGGTGCGTACACCTCCAACTCCGCAGCGACGTGGCTCTCGGAATGGTCGCTGTCCAAGACGACCATCACGGGACCGTCGGCCTCGGCAGCGGCCTTGCGCATCGCGGCCGAGACCTCGTCGCCCACGGAGCTACCGACCAGGAAGTCGATGCGCGGGTGCTCCAGGTCGTGCATTTTCTCGACGTCCACGGTGACCACGCGCCCCTTCCCCATGAGGTCGAACAGATGCGCATAGAAAAGAGCCGAGCCACCCCTGTTGGTTCCCGCCTCCAACAGAACCGCCGGCTTGATTTCCGCGATCGCCTCTTGCAGCACCCACAAGTCGAGAACGTTTTGCCAGATCGGCTGACCCAGCCAGGTGATGTGGCCGAAGTTGTCGGTCTTCTGAATCAGGTCACGGAAGAACGACTGGTGAACGGCTGTGCGAGTAGCGCGGTGTGCACGCTGGCGAACAACATCGCGCACCTTGGCCGGCGCAGATCTGAGCCTCATGCGGCGACCCTAACCCGTTGCAGGACCCCGTCGTACACACGTGGACCTTACCCTTTCGTCCCACGCGAGAGGTGAAGGGTCTAACAGACGATCGCGATGCTGATGGGACCCGAAGGCGGGATCGTCACGTCATTTGGTCCCCCGTTGCCGTCGGGCAAAAACTGCTCGCATCGCCAGCCGTGCGGAGCGGGCCGACACTCGACACGCACAGGACGTGGGCACGCAGAGAGGCCCTCTCCCGCAGCGGCGCGATGTTCCGCTTCCTTCTTGGTGATGCCGCCGCGCCGCTCAGCGCTTCCGCAGCCAGATAGCGCAACCAGGCCGGAGAGCCCCACGACGACGCACATCACGGCGCGGCCGCCGATCCGTGTCGCGCGCGTGCTCCAGCTGGACCTCCGCACGAGGCGAGCGTAGCCGGTGACA
>JAWVFZ010000348.1:0-4019 GCA_033855555.1 Solirubrobacteraceae bacterium | reverse complement strand
GGGCTGAGACGGTGGCGGCCATTTAGGGGGTGGTCTTCTCCACTTGCTTGCGCGCTGCCTCGGCGGCGACGTCTGCGGCCTTGATATCGGCCTTTCGCCGGGCCAGGAAGGTTTCGAAATCCTGCGGCGTCACGGCCCTGACCTGGGCAATCATGTTGGCGTGGTTGCGCCCGCAGAGCTCGGCGCACTGTCCCCTGAAGACCGTGCCGGCCAGGTTGCCCGGCACCTTGAACCAGGTGTGATTGACGTAGCCGGGGATTGCGTCGAACTTGCCGCCGAGCTTCGGGACCCACCACGAGTGCGCGACGTCCTGGCCGTAGATGTCCAGGGTCACCGTCGTGTCGGTGGGGACGACCATCTCCGTGTAGCTGAAGACGGCCTTGAAGTTGTTCTTGTTGCAGTCGGGCGCGTACGTGTAGCGCCAGATGTACTGCTGGCCCGTGACGCAGACGTTGAGGAACTTGCCGTGGGCGGGCACGCGGCGCACCGAGTCGGCGATCTGCACGTAGCCGCCCTTGAAGCCGGAGGCCGCGGAGTCGTCCGGGTTGCGAATGCCGCCGAGCTTGGCGAACGTGAAGACGCTCAGGAGCACGAGGATCAGGGCAGCGCCGACCGTCCAGCCGACCTCCAGGCGCGTGTTGCCGCGGATCTGGGCGGGCACGACGCCCTTACGCGCGCGGAACTTGAAGAGCGAGTAGAAGAGCAGGCCCTCGACCCCGACGAAGACGATGACCGCGACCGCGAAGACGAGCCAGTAGAGCGTGTCGATGCGGTCGGCGTTCGGCGAACCGCCGCTTTCCGGGCTGAGTAGGTCCGCCGATGCGCCGGTGGCGGCGACGAGCAGCACCGCCAGCGCGGCGACCAGAGCGAGCGCGAGGACACGGCGGCGACGACGGATGGGGGACGCGCTGCGCAAGGCGGCGGGATTGTATTCAGAGTTCGGTCGCATTCGACCCGACGCGGAGCGCCTCACCTCCCCCCGAACGCGGCCTGGCGCTTCTGCGCGAACGCAAGGACGCCTTCCACGAAGTCACCCGAGCCGGCCATCTCCTGCTGAATGGTCGCCTCGAGCTCCAACTGCTCGTCCATGCGGGCGTAGAGCCAGTTGTTGAGCTGGCGCTTGGTGCCGGCGTAGGAGCGGGTCGGCCCGGCGGCGAGGCGGTCGACAAGCTGTTCGGTCTGGGCCGCGAACTCGTCCTCGGCGAACACCTTGTTGATGAGGCCCCATTCGAGGGCCTGGGGGGCCGGGACCCGCTCGCCGAGCATTGCCATCTCGGTGGCGCGGGCCATCCCGACGCGCGTCGGGACGAAGAGCGAGGAGCCGCCGTCGGGCACGAGGCCAATGTTGACGAATGCCAGGAGGAAGTAGGCCGAGTCCTTGGCAACAATCAGGTCCGACGCGAGCGCGAGGCTCAGGCCGATGCCGACCGCCGGGCCGTTGACCGCAGCCACCACGGGCTTGGGCATCGTGCGGATCCCGGTGATGATCGGGTGGTAGCGCTCGGTGAGCGTCTTGTGGACGTTGGGGTGTCCTTCGGGCGTCCGGTCGTCGTTGGTGCCCATCTCCTTGAGGTCGGCCCCCGAGCTGAAGCCGCGGCCCGACCCGGTGATGAGGACCGCCCGTACGTCGTCGTCGCCGGCGGCCGACTCGATCGCGGCGCGCAGGTCGACGCCGAACTGCCGGTTCCAGGCGTTCATCGTCTCGGGCCGGTTGAGCTCGATCTTGGCTGCTCCGCCCTTGCGCAGCACGTTGACGGTCTCGTACTCGTGGACGATCTCGAACGCGGTCATCGGCGTGATCCTATGGGCCTCCGCGAGTGCGTGTACCCCGCGCGTAGAGGGGGCACTACTCAGGGCGCGATGCCGTCCATCGCAGTCGTCCTACGGGCCCCTCGACTCGACCGCGCGCTCGCTGAAGGCGCGGACCCGGCCTCCGAGCCGGAGCTGCTTGCGCGCGCGGGCCACGTCACCTCGCGGCGGACGCGCCACCGCATTGCGGAAGCGCTCGAGGAGCTCGAGTCCGGTCCGGGGATCCCCGTGCGCCGCGACCAGATGCGCGAGGCCGATGAGCTGATCGCCGAGCTCGTGACCGCATTGCGCGCGCGTGAGCGGGTCAGCGCACGCGGCGTTCTGCTTGCCCGGCGGATCATCACCGACGGTTGCGGGCCGCTCTACGCGCCCAATCATCCGCCGGCCGCGCTGTGGTGGAGGGTCCGGGAGGCCCTGCGCGCGCTGTAGCTTTGAGGCATGGGCCGCCCCGTCATCGGCATCGGTGCAGCGCTCGAACGAGCGCGCTGGAGCGTGTGGGACCAGCAGGCCTTCCTGCTGCCGCGCAACTACATCGACGCCGTCCAGCGCGCCGGGGGGCTTGCCGTGATGCTCCCGGCCGACGACAGCGTCGTCGACGATCCCGACGAGCTGCTCGGCATCCTCGACGGGCTGATCCTGGCCGGCGGAGCCGACATCGACCCCGGTGCCTACGGCGCCGAGCGCCACCCCGAGACGCGCGGCACGGTGCCCGAGCGCGACACCTTCGAGATCGCCCTGACCCGGCGCGCGCTGGAGCTCGACCTGCCGACCCTCGGCATCTGCCGCGGGATGCAGCTGATGAACATCGCGCGCGGTGGCACCCTGCTCCAGCACATCCCCGAGTCCCACGGCCACCACGAGCACCGGCGCAACCCGGGCAGCTTCGACAACGCCGACCACGACGTCCGGCTGGCCGACGGCTCGCTCGCCGCGCGGGCGGCGGGGGAGACGACGCACGGCACCAAGTCCCACCATCACCAGGGGGTCGATCGTCTCGGCGAGGGCTTCGAGGTCACCGGCTGGTCGGCGCTCGACGAGCTGCCCGAGGCGATCGAGGCGCCCGGAAGCCGTTTCGCGCTCGGCGTTCAGTGGCACCCGGAGGCGGACGAGACGAGCCGGCTGGTCGCCGCGCTGGTCGCCGAGGCGGCCTCAGCTATGGCCCGCGTGCGGGCTCAGCCTGGGGCGTGAGGGGATCGTGGCGCCGCGCGAGCTCTAGAGCCGAGCCGGCCAGCGCACGCCATCGAGCTCACGCTGCGCCGCCACGCGCTGGGAGGCGGTCGGGTTGCGCCGACCGTAGAAGACCCAGAGGTCGACGTCGTAACGCGCGGCGAAGCGGCCCATCAGGCGGTCGAGCGGCAGCTCGTCGCCTCGCGGGCCCGGGAACTGCATCCGCGTGGCGTGGGCCAGTTGCAGCGGCGGGCGCACGGTGCGAATGCCCTGCAGGCGCCGGCAGCGGTCGACCGATTGCGTGACGGCGATGATGATCCCGTCGGGCGGGAGGCTCTGGATCATGGTGTGTGGCGGGAGGTTGCCGGCGCTGTCGGTGAACGGAACCGTCGAAGCCCAGGACATCCGCTGGTGCAGGCACCTGCCTTCGTGCGCCGGGCCGCTGACGCGCGTGCGCCAGCCGTCCGCGCGCGGGAAGCGAGCGGCGTGCAGCTGCGCGCTGAAGGGCGCGGGGCGGATGCGCAACGAGTCGAGGATCGCGAGCGCTTCGCGGACGCGCACCGGCGGCGCCGAACGGCCGATCGCGACCAGGGCGTGGAAGGCCCGACCACGGTCGCGGAACTCGAACAGATGCGACGCGAACTGCGGATGCGCCCCGGCGCACTGGTCGGCCTCGCTCGGCGATGACTGCGCCAGCGCGAACCGCCGCGGCCGGGCGGGGAAGCCGCCGACCGCTCCAGAGCGTTCCTGCACGGTGACGAGCACGTCCTGCGGCCGCATCGCGGACAGCGCCACCGAAGGGACGTGGGCGCAGCGCCCTTCGCCGGCCGCCAGCCGTCCGGTCCCGGCGGTGAACAGCTCTTGCGGGCTGACCAGGTGGGGCGTCAGCGAGTGCGCCGCCACGTTCCAGCCGGCTGGAAGGACGTAGCGGATGCGGTCGCCCTGATGGATCGCCCCGGGGGCGGCTGCGGTCGCGGCGCGGTCGTCCCCGCCGCACCCGGTCAGCACGAGGGCGAGCAGCGGGATGGCGCCGAGTGGCCTCA
>JAWVFZ010000347.1:0-19448 GCA_033855555.1 Solirubrobacteraceae bacterium | reverse complement strand
GGCAGTCACCCGGAAGCCAAAGGCGCGCTGGTAGAAGAACGCGGCCTGCTTGGCGTTGCCGACCCAGAGCTCGACATGGTCGATGCCGTTGAGCGGCATCGGATCGGTCGCGGAGGCGGGCGCTTGGGCGGGAGAATGCTGATCGATGGCCATGACGACATGATCCGCCGCTCAGACGTCGCCCACAATGGCGAAACGTTGCGTACCGTGGCATCATCGCTCCGGAATGGACGGAGTCGACCAGCGGATCGTTGCGCTGCTACGCGAGAATGCGCGGCGCTCGTTTCAGGACATCGGGGGCCGGGTCTCTTTGAGCCCGCCGGCCGTCAAGCGCCGCGTCGACCGCCTGGAGGCGGCGGGCGTGATCCGGGCCTACGCGGCGATCGTCGACCCGGCTGCGATGGGCTGGCACACGCACGCGTTCGTGGAGCTCTACTGCGAGGGCCGCATGAGCGCCGCGGAGATCCGCGTCGCGGTCGCCGGCCATCCCGAGGTCGTGGCCGCCTACACCGTCGCGGGGGAGGCAAGCGCGGTCCTGCACGTGCGCGCCGAGGACACGGCGCACCTCGAGGTGTCACTGGAAAGGATCCGCGACACGCCGGG
Organism: Solirubrobacteraceae bacterium; assembly: GCA_033855555.1. Lineage (GTDB taxonomy): Bacteria > Actinomycetota > Thermoleophilia > Solirubrobacterales > Solirubrobacteraceae > AC-49. The sequence goes on along the minus strand of JAWVFZ010000347.1, from coordinate 18,845 downwards.
GATCACGCGGACGCAGACGCAGGTCGTCCTCTCGACGCTCTTCGAGCGCCCCGTCACATGATCAGGCAGGTGCACGTCGCATGGGCGAGCAGCCGGCCGTTTTCGTCCTCGAGCCTGCCCTCGGCCGTCGCGACCGTGCGGCCGCGGTGCAGGACGCTCCCGGTCGCGACGATGCCGCCGGTCGACTCGGTGATCGGGCGCACGTAGTTGACCTTCAGCTCGAGCGTCGTGTAGCCGGCGTCCTCGGGGACCGTCGTGTGCACCGCACAGCCCATGGCGCTGTCGAGCAGCGTCGCCGCGATCCCGCCGTGCACCGTGCCCAGCGGGTTGTAGTGGCGCTCGGCGGGATCCAGCGCGAAGACGGCGCGGCCTTCCTCGACCTCCACGAGGTCGAACCCGATCAGCTCGGCGATCGGCGGGGGAGGAAGGTCCCCGCTCTTGATGGCGAGCATCGTCTGCAGGCCGGTCATGCCGCCACCGGGGCCGGCGCCGGCGCGGGCACGCGGCGGCGGCCGACGGCGAGCATCGCGCCGCCCGCGGCGAGCGCCGCGAAGACCTCGACGCGCCACACCGGTTGGAACGCCTCGACGACATGCCCGGGCGAAGGCGTGCCGATGACGGCGACGAGGATGGCGATGCCCAGCGCCGCGCCGACCTGGCGCGACATGGTGATCTTCGCCGTGCCGGTCGAGAACAGCGCCGGCGGCAGCGTGGCCATCGCCGCGCCCTGCACCGACGGCAGCACCAGGCCCACGCCGACTCCGCCCAGTGCGATGCCCGGCAGGAAGTCCGACGCGAAGTGCGGCGTCTCGCCCGCGCTGAGCGCCAGCAGGCCGGCGCCCGCCGCGAACACCAGCGTCCCGGCGAAGCCGACCAGGCGAGGACCGACCCGCTGCGCGAGCAGCGCGGCGGGCACAGCGGTGAGCGCCGCCATCGCCGGGCCCGGAGCCAGCTGCAGCCCCGCGGTGAGGATCGACTCGTGCCAGCCCTGAGTCAGCAACAGCACGTTGGACAGCAGCATCCCGGCGAACGCGACGTTGAACAGCAGCATCGCGACCGCCGAGAGCGAGAAGGCCCGCACGCGCACCACGGCCGGCTCGATCACCGGTGCCGGGTGGCGGGTCGATCGCGCGGCCACGCCCGCCCCGAGCAGAAGCGCCGCGGCGAACAGCCCGATGACGCGCCCGCCGCCCCAGCCCCATTCGGAGCCCTTGACGATCCCGAGCGTCAGCGCAGCGATCGCCCCGGTGAGGAGCACGGCCCCGAGCGCGTCGGCGCGCTCGGTGGCCGGCTCGCGCAGCTCGCGCAGGGTCCGGGCGCCGGCAGCGATCGCGGCGATCCCGATCGGGACGTTGACGAGGAAGACCCAGCGCCAGCTCGCCTGCACGAGCAGGCCACCGACGAGCGGGCCGGCAGCAGCGGCGGCGCCGCCGACGGCGCTCCAGATCCCAACGGCGACCTGGCGGCGCTCCTCGGGAAACTCGGGCAGCAGCAGGCCGAGCGACGTCGGCATCAGCAGCGCCGCGCCCGCGGCCTGCGCGACGCGGGCGGCCACGAGCACGCCGACCGACGGCGCGATGGCGCACAGTGCGGAGGAGAGCGTGAAGACGCCCATGCCGATCAGGAACGCGCGCTTGCGTCCTGCCCGGTCGGCCCAGCGGCCGGCCGGGATGAGCAGGGCGGCAAAGACGATGGCGTACGCGTTCAAGATCCACGACAGGCCGGCGAGGCTGGTGCCATGGAAGTCGCGCTGGATGTCGGGAAACGCGATGTTGACGATGAACAGGTCGAGGCTCGCGACGAACACCCCGACGGAGACGATGGCGGCGACCTTCGTGCGTTGCTTCATGCAACGCACCGTATCAAGTCCGTAGTATGATGCAACTGTGCTGCCCAAGGACTACTCGGACCAGAACTGCTCCATCGCCCATACGCTCGAGGCCGTCGGCGAGCGCTGGACATTGCTGATCATCCGCGACGCCTTCCTGGGCACGAGGCGCTTCGACGACTTCCAGCGTAACCTCGGCGTCGCCCGCAACATCCTCCAGTCGCGCCTCGAGCGCCTCGTCGACGCCGGCATCCTTCGCCGCGAGCGCTACCAGGAGCGCCCGGAGCGCTTCGAATACCGCCTGACGCGCAAGGGCGTGGACCTATGGCCGGTGCTGGTGGCCCTGATGAAGTGGGGCGACCGCCACGCCGCCACGGGCGGCCCCCCGGTGGTTCTGCGCCACATCGGCTGCGGCGGCGAGGTCAATGATCGCCGCATCTGCCACAGTTGCGGAGAGCTGCTCGAGGCCAACGACGTGGCGCCCGAGCTCGGTCCGGGAGCGCTCCCGGGACAGGACCGTCCGGGCGCCCGGATGGCCCCGAGTGCCTGAGGGCGTCAGCGGCCAAAATTGACGCACACGCGGGCTGGCAACGTGGGTAACGTCAGCACTCAAGCGGTACGACATTCTGCCGAAGGGATGTCTGGGACCGCTCTCTCACTTACGCATGCCTGAAGATCACCGCATAGGCGTCACCGCCCTCTCGACGACCACCGCCGAGCGCCACGACCTTGCGGAAGGCGCCCCGGAGCACGCTCAGCGTCACACCCGGGTGCACCGAGCGCGGCGACGCCGGGTGATCACGCTTCTTGCCGTCGACGCCGGCATGCTGGCTCTGGCCATCGGGGGAAGCCTCTTCGGGGCCTACCACACCGACGCCGTCGTCGATCCGCCGAAATGGGTCGTGATCTACGTCGTGCTGACGTTCCTCGCGCTCGCCGCACGGCGCGGCTACCGCTACCGGATCGAGGCTTCGCCGCTGGACCACCTCGGGGTGGCGGTCGTCGCCACGGCCCTGGCCGCGATGGTCACCATCACGCTCCGCCAGATCCTGGACCCCCAGCCTGGGGTCGCCGACGAGACCGTGCGGCTGTGGGCCTTCGCGACCGTCTACCTGTGGGCGGGGCGCTTGGCGCTGAACCTTGCCACCCACCAGCCGAGCCGCCGCGGTCTGCCCACGCTCATCGTCGGCGCCGGGCTTGTCGGGCAGATGCTGGCCCGTCGGCTCGAGGAGCGCCCCAGCATGGGTCTGCGCCCCGTGGGTTTCCTGGACCTCGAACCCCTTCCGATGCAGACGGGCGGCGACGACGCTCACCACTCGCCTCCGGTGCTCGGCGCGAGCTGGGACTTGGCCAAAGTGGTTCAGGAGCATGACGTCGAGCACGTGATCATCACGTTCTCGACGGCTCCGCACGAGGTTCTGGTGAACATGGTGCGGGCCTGCCGGGCCCTCGGCGTCGACGTGTCGGTGGTGCCGCGCCTGTTCGAGGAGGTCCACAGCGAGATCGAGATCGAGCACATCGGCGGCGTCGCGCTCTTGCGCGTCGGTCAGATCGACCCGCGTGGCTGGCAGTTCGACATCAAGTACGCCCTCGACCGCATCTGCGCCGCCTTCGTGATCTTCGTGACCGCGCCGACGTGGATCGTGATCGCGATCATGGTCAAGCTGTCGTCCCCGGGACCGCTGCTTTTCCGGCAGGTGCGCGTCGGGCTCGACGGCCGCGAATTCGGGATCTTCAAATTCCGCACGATGCGCGTGCCGCTCCAGGGCGAGGGCCAGGTCAACGCCGCTTGGGTTGCGGCGGAGACGGGCGCCGAGGAGGCTGAGCTGCCTGAGATCGTCGACCGTCGCACGCCCATCGGGCGGTTCCTGCGCCGCTACTCGCTGGACGAGGTGCCCCAGATCCTCAACGTGCTCCGCGGCGAGATGTCGTTCATCGGCCCGCGGCCCGAGCAGGCTCCGTTCGTCGAGGCCTTCGAGGGCCACGTCTACCGCTACGGCGACCGCCACCGCGTGCGGTCAGGGATCACCGGCTGGGCGCAGGTACAGGGGCTCAGGGGCGAGACGAGCGTCCACGACCGCATCGAGTGGGACAACTACTACGTCGAGAACTGGAGCCCGTGGCTCGACCTGAAGATCCTCGCGCTCACGCTCCCCGCTGTCTTCGGCGGGCGCAACGCGGAGTAGGTGCTACGCCGCCAGCGCGGCGTAGTGGAGCGTGGGGCTGGCCTCGGCGCGATCCCCGGGCGCGACCTCCCGGCCGTCGACATCGAGGCACTCCACCAGCCTGAACCCGTTCGCGGTCAACTGCGCCTCGGCGTCGTCGCGGCTGACGTAGTGGTGCACCATCTTGAAGTTGTGGCTCACGTCGTTGAGCACTGCGTACGTCGCCGTCTCGCGCTCGAAGCGGCGCATCCGCAGGTGGTTGAAGACCCGCCGCGGAAGGCGCAGGAGGTCCTTGAGCGGTTGCCCCCGCAGGTTCGTCCACGGGCGCCCGACGTGCGGCGCGTGGCCCCGGTTGTGTGTGCTCAGGATCAGCAGTCCGCCGGGCCGAAGCACCCGCCGGATCTCCCGCAGGGCCGTGTCACGGTCCTCTTCTCCGAAGACGTCGATGACGTTGGCGATCGCGGCCACGGTGTCGAACGAGCCGTCTGCGTAGCGGGAAAGGTCCAGCATGTCGCCGACCTCGAACGTGACCGACGGGTGCAGGGCTCGTGCGCGCTCGACCATCGCCGGGGCGATGTCCATGCCATGCACCTCGTCGGCGATCTCGGCGAGGTGTCCCGTGAACCGCCCGGGGCCGGTGCCCAGCTCCAGGGCGCGTCCGCGGAGCGCTTCCCTGTGATGGTCGAGCATGGCGGCCTCCGGAGCGGTCAGCTCGGTGCCGGCGTAGGCCTGGACGAGTCTTCGCCCGCTGCGCGACCACGCACGCGCGTTGACGGCACTCTGGGTGACGCTGCTGGGATCGGACGCCATCGGATCGATGCTATGGCACCTGCATGATCTCCCACTTTCCTTGACACCTGGGTCGGCGACGGCGAGCCTTGCCGGCAATGGCATTGCGCGTCGGAATCGATCTGCTTTCCGTCGAGGAGGTCCGGGAAGCGATCGCAGCCCACGACCGGCGCTACCTGGACCGCATCTACACGAGCGCCGAACTGCACGACTGCGGTTCCGATCCGCAGCGCCTCGCGGCCCGCTTCGCCGCGAAGGAGGCCACGATCAAGGCGCTGCGGCCCGGCACCGAGGCAGTCCCTTGGCGTGACATCGAGGTCCGGCGACACCCGGACGGATGGACCGATCTCGAGCTTCACGGGGCGGCCGCCGAGCTCGCCCACCGCCAGGGCGTGACAGACACTGCGGTCAGCCTCACCCACGACGGCGACCGAGCATCGGCCGTCGTCGTTGTAGAACTTGGTTCAGGATGCCGACAAGGTTGAGATGACCGCCGCGATCAGACAGATCCTCAGAGACCACGGGCGGCTGCCAGTCGATCCGGACGACCTCGCCGACGATGCCGACCTCTACCAGGCCGGGCTCACGTCGCACGCGAGCGTCAACGTCATGCTCGCGGTGGAGGACACGTTTGACACCGAGTTCCCCGACGAGATGCTCACCCGTGCGAGCTTCGAGAGCATCGGGGCGATCGCATCGGCCGTCGGGCGGCTGACTGGCGATGCGGCAGCATGAGCGTCGGCGTCTCGGCCAGCTTGGATCTGGCCTTTCTCGCAGCGGTTCGCAGAGTCGCTGACGAAGTCGCCGCGCCGAACGCGATCGACGTCGACCGCGACGCCCGCTTTCCGGACGAGACGATCGACGCCCTGCGCGCCGAGGGCGCGCTCGCGGCCTTCGTGCCGCCGGAGCTGGGCGGCGGAGGAGTCTCGTTCCGGGCGCTCGCGGAGGGTTGCTTCGAGTTGGGACGCCGCTGCGGTGCGAGCGCGATGGTCTTCGCCATGCACCAGATCCAGGTCGTCTCCATGGTGCGTCATCTGGACGGCGCTCCCTGGTTCGAGAGCTATCTCGGCGAGCTCGCTCGCGAGGGCCGCTTGGTCGCGTCGGTGACCTCCGAGGTCGGCACCGGCGGTGACGTGGGCCGCTCCGTGGCCGCGGTCGAGCCGGGAGAGGGTGGGCTCTTCACGCTCGAGAAGCAGGCGCCGACGGTCAGCTACGGCGAGTACGCGGACGACCTGTTCGTCACCTTGCGACGGGCGCCCGATGCCGAGCCGGGCGACCAGGTGCTCGTGCTGGTGCGCAAGGCCGATCTCGAGCTCGAGCCGAAGGGGACATGGGACCCGATGGGCATGCGCGGGACCTGCTCGCCGGGGTTCGTCGTCCGTGGGTCGTTCGCAGCCGAGCAGGTGCTCCCGACGCCGTTCCCGCGCGTCTCGATGGAATCGATGGTGCCGGTCTCCCACATCCTGTGGTCACACCTGTGGCTTGGGATCGCGACGGACGCGTTCGACCGCGCCCGCGCCTTCGTCAGGGCGGCGGCGAAGCAGAAGCCCGGCCAGCCGCTGCCCGCCGCCCAGCGCCTCTCGCACCTGATGAGCCAGCTCTCGCTGCTGCGGGCCGAGGTGGCGTCCGGGCTCACTGATTTCGAGGAGGCGTCGGCGTCGCCCAACCGCGAGCCGCTGTCGACCATGGCGGCGGCACTGCGCTTCAACAACCTCAAGATCGCGGCCTCCGAGCAGGCGCCGCGCGTCTGCCAGGACGCCATGACCGTCTGTGGCATCGTGGGCTTCAAGAACGACACGCCGTTCTCGATCGGGCGCCATCTGCGCGACACCATGTCGGCGGTGCTCATGGTCTCCAACGACCGGATCCACGAGAGCAACGCGGGCCTGCTACTCATCGCCAAGGACGTCTAGCTCGTGGCCGAGATGCGGCCCGGGACGCCCGAGCAGACGGCCTTCCTGCTGGCGCTGCTCGACGAGGGCCACTTCGTCGCGACGGGGGTCCCGGGGGTGTACGGCCGCGGCGAGGTGTTCGAGACCATTCGCCATGCCGTGGATAGCCGCGTCACACGCGCCGGCGCGGGCGACGAACCGCGCCGCTGGGCCTTTCCTCCCGTCCTTTCCCGCGAGCACTTCGAGACCAGCGGCTACCTCAAGTCGTTCCCGCACCTCGCGGGGAGCGTGTTCTCGTTCGAGGGCGACGAGCCAGCGGCCCGCGACCAGCACGAGCGCGCCAGCCGCCACGAGCAGTGGAGCGGCCACCAGACGATGAGTGAGCTGGTCCTCACGCCGGCCGCGTGTTATCCGGTCTATCCCGCCGTCGCCGCTGAAGGCCCGCTCGACCCGGGCGGGGCGACGGTCGACGCCGGCGGCAGCTACGTGTTCCGTCATGAGCCCAGCGGCGATCCCGCGCGCCTGCAGATGTTCCACCAGCGCGAGATCGTGCGCATCGGCGAGCCGGAGACCGTGGCCACCTGGCGCGACACGTGGCGGGATCGGGCGATCGCGCTGCTGCGCGACATGCAGCTCGAGGCGGACGCCGACGTGGCGTCGGACCCGTTCTTCGGGCGCACCGGGCGGATGCTCTCGCGCAGCCAGCGCGAGCAGGCGCTGAAGTTCGAGGTGCTCGTGCCGATCGCAGGGCCGGAGCCGACCGCGGTCGCCTCGTTCAACTACCACCAGGAGCACTTCACCGAGCGCTTCGGGATCACCATGGCCGATGGCTCTGTGGCGCACACTGCGTGCCTGGGCTTCGGCCTGGAGCGGATCACCCTGGCGCTGCTGCATGCGCACGGCCTGGCGCTCTCCGACTGGCCGGCCGAGGCCCGCCAGGCGCTGGAGCTATGAGCAGCACTCAGGCGGCCTACTCCAAAGCGCTGTTCGGACTCGATCCCGCCTCGTACGCCCAGCACGCCGTCCATACCGGAGAGCGGTCCTACCACGAGACGAACTGTTACTCGGACATCATCATCGAGCTGCTGCACGCGCGCGGCGACGAGCCGCTGGCAGCGATGGGCGTCGTCCTGCGCATGGACTTCGAAGGCGACCAGTGGACGTTCTTCAAGCCGGCGCCCCAGGATCTCGAGCGGCTGTTCGGCGTGGACATCCACGAGATGCAGCCCTACCGGTCGCTTCCGGCGCAGATCGCCGAGCAGCTCGAGCGCGGGCGGACGGTGATCGTCGAAGTCGACTCCTGGTACCTGCCCGACACCCATGCGACGAGCTACCGGCGCGAGCACGTGAAGTCTTCGGTCATCCCGGAGGCGATCGACACGGGCGGCGAGCGGCTGCGGTACTTCCACAACACGTCGCTCCACGAGCTCGACGGCGAGGACTATCGCGGCGTCTTCCGTCTCGGCCGCGAGTTCTCCGGCGACGTGCTGCCGCCGTACGCCGAGCTGGCGCGCTTCGACGCCGGGCGCCGGCTCGAGGGCGCGGAGCTGCGCGCCGCGGCGCTCGAGCTGGCGGCGGACCACCTCGCTCACCGGCCTGCGACCAACCCGTTCACGCGCTTCGGAAGCCGGCTGAGCCAGGACTTCCAGGTGCTGCTGGATGGCGACGCGAAGCTCTACCACGACTACGCATTCGCGACGGTGCGCATGGCCGGCTCGGCCTTCGAGATCGGCGCCTCGTACGTCGATTGGCTACTCGGCGAGCGCGGTGCGCCGGCGGCGACGGCGATGCTCCGCATCGTCGCGGGCTGCAAGGTGCTCTCGTTCAAGCTTGCGCGGCGTCGCCCCTTCGACCCGGCCCCCGCCCTGGCCGACCTCGCCGTGGCATGGGACGAGGCGATGGGGTCGCTGGATGCAGCGATCGGCTGACGCCCGGCGGGCGCTCGACAGCGGCTGGCAGGCGGCGCCGGACGGCCAGGACTGGCGCCCCGTGCCGGTCCCCGGCACCGCCGCGGACGCCGGCGCGACCGGCGATCTCGACAGCCAGGAATGGACTTGGCGGACGCGGTTCTCGGCGGAGCCGGGCGACGCGCTGTTGTGGTTCGACGGCCTCGCCACGATCTGCACGGCCGAGCTCAACGGCGAGCCGGTCCTGGAGAGCACATCGATGTTCGCGCGCCACGTCGTGGACGTCGAGTCGCGGCTGCGCGCCGACAACGAGCTTGTGCTTCGGTTCGCGCCGCTCGAGCCGCTGCTGGGCGTCCGGCGCAAGCCGCGCGCGCGCTGGCGAACCAAGCTGGCGCGCAACGATTTGCGCTGGTTCAGGACGATGCTGATGGGGCGGGCTCCGGGTTTTGCGCCGGGGCCGCCGGTGGTCGGGCCATGGCGCGGGGTCTTCGCCGGCCCCCGGCCGCGTCTGGCCTCGGTGGTGCTACGTCCGCGCCTCGAGGGCGCTGACGGGGTGCTCGCCGTCGCCGCGCCGGGCGCCGACGAGGTCCGGATGGGCGAGCGGCGCGCCGAGCTGGTCGACGGGATCGGCGAGGTCCGTGTCGCGGAGGTCGAGCGCTGGTGGCCGCACACCCACGGCGCGCCCGCGCTGCACGAGGTCGAGCTCCTCCGTGGCGGCGACGTCGTCCACCGGGCGCGCATCGGCTTCCGGACGGTCGAGTCGCCCGGGATCCTCGAGGAGGACGGCCTGGCGCTGCACGTCAATGGCGAACACGTCTTCGCCCGCGGCGCGGTCTGGACGCCGGTCGCCCCGGATCAGGTGCGGCCGACGCTGGAGCGGCTGCGCGATGGCGGATTCAACCTCGTGCGCGTGGTCGGGACCGCCTGCTACGAGGAGCCGGCGTTCCACGACGCGTGCGACGAGCTGGGCATCCTGGTGTGGCAGGACTTCATGTTCGCCAACCTCGACTACCCGATCGTCGATGACGGATTCCGGGCGCTGGTCGAGGCGGAGGCGCGCCAGCTGCTGCGCGACGTCGGCGGACGCCCGAGCCTGGCGGTGCTGTGCGGCAACAGCGAGGTCGAGCAGCAGGTTGCGATGCTCGGGCTGGACCCGGCGCTCGGCCGCGGCCCGCTGTTCGCGGAGCTGCTGCCGGGACTTGCGCTCCAGGAGGGCGTCGACGTGCCCTACGTCCCTTCCGCGCCGTCGGGCGGGGCGCTGCCGTTCCGCAGCGACCGCGGCGTGGCGAACTACTTCGGCGTGGGCGGCTACCTTCGCGATCTCTCCGACGTCCGCCGCGCGGACGTGCGCTTCGCGTCGGAGTGCCTTGCGATCGCCAACGTCCCGCGGGAGGCCGTCGTCGCCGCGGTGGGGCCGGACGGGGGCGTCGTCCAGGACGCCGGCGTCTGGTGGAACTTCGCCGACGTGCGCGACCACTACCTGCGGACGCTGTTCGACGTCGAGCCCGACGTGCTCCGCGCCATCGACGTCGACCGCTACCTCGAGCTCTCCCGCGCGGTCAGCGGCGAGCTCATGGCGGAGGTGTTCGGCGAATGGCGCCGGACGGCATCGCGGTGCTCCGGGGGGATCGTGCTCTGGCTGCGCGACCTGGCGCCGGGCGCGGGGTGGGGCCTGCTCGACAGCGGGGGGATCCCCAAGGTCGCCTACCACCACCTGCGCCGGGTCCTCGCGCCGGTCGCCGTGTGGACGACCGACGAAGGCGGCAACGGCATCGCCGTGCACGTCGCCAACGATCGCCGGACGCCGCTACGCGCCGACCTGCGGCTGGCGCTCTACAGCGCGTTCGAGCGGCGCATGGGGGAGGCGACGATCCCGGTCGAGCTGTCCGCTGGGTCCGGCGCGTCGTTCGACGCCGAGGCGCTGTTGGAGCGCTTCGTCGACGCATCCTGGAGCTATCGCTTCGGTCCGCCGCCCCACGACGTGTTGGTCGCCTCGCTGGAGCGCGACGGCGAGCTGATCTCCCAGGCGTGCCGGTTCGTGGCCGGGCGGCCGTTGGTCCGCCTCTCGGCGACGCAGCTCGGGCTTCGGGCCACGATCGAGGGCGCGACGCTGGCCGTCACGTCACGCCGCTTGGCCTACGGCGTCCGGATCCATGGCGACGGCTGCACGCCGGCCGACGACGCGTTCAGCGTCGAGCCAGGGGCGACCCGCCGCATCGCGCTCGGCGCCCCGCCGCGCGGGGGAGTGTCGGTCTCGGCGCTCAACCTCGCGACGCCCGTTCGCGCGGGCATGTGACCCTCAGCAGGCGGCCGAGTGCAGGACGCGGACCGCAGCCCACGGAAGGTCCGAAAGGCTCGGGTCGTCGGATGGGACCCCAGCCCGCGCCCAGGCGTCGTAGCCGCGCAGCGCGGTCGATTCCGCCCGGACCGCCAGCGAGCCGCCGGTGTCAGCGACGTACGCGCCGTAGGTCTGGAGCGCGCGGGCGATGACGGCCTTCCACGGCGGGAGGTTCAGCTGGGACACGTCCACGGCCGGCGAGAGCTGGATGTGCGCGCCGACCCTGATCGCGGTCAGGCCATCGGTCTTGCCGTCGGTCCCTGCGGCGGGACATGCGACGGCTCCTCTGCGCGTGCGCGGGCTCGTGATCACGAGCGCATGGTCGATGCGCCCCGCTGCGATCTCCTCCGGGCGCACCAGCCCGGCGGTGAGGGCGAAGCCCGCGACGTTGGCGCCGCCGCAAGAGCGCTGATGGCGATCGCAGTTGGCGGCTGACCGGTCGGTACGGGTGCGCCACTGCGTCCCGGCTCGCCAGTGACCGTCCGCGGTGCGGGCGGCCCCCCAGAGGTCGAGCTCGGTATTTGGTTGCGGGCCCAGCACGACAAGGTGGTGGTCGACTGACTGCGCCGGATCCGCATAGCGCGGGATTCGCTGCGGTGGGGACGGGTGATCGCAGAAGAACGCCGTGCAGCGCACGCGGTAGAGCTTGGACGCCTGGTCCGCGTAGGCGATCGGCGTTCCCCAGGCTGCTGAGTTCGCGAGGTTCGCGCCGGTCGCGTAGGCCGTGATCGCGTGGGTGGCGATCCCGCCTGAGGCGGTGTCCAGCGCCGCGCCCGCGGTGACAGGAGTGTTCAGCCAGTCGGAGGGCGCGAACAAGCGCGGCGGCGGCCCTGTGCGCTGCGGTGTCTGCACCTTGGCGCTGGCACGTCCCGCGAAGTGCGCCCTGCGGTCGGCGAACCGGACCTGGTAGCGGTAGTGCGTGCCGGGCCACAGCAGGTGATCGGTCCAGCGGCCGGCGCGGGCGCTGACAACGTCCAGTTGCCGGCCGTCGCGGCTGATCGTGGCTGTCCGGGCGCGTTGCGGCGCGCGCCAGCGCAGCTGCGCGGAGGACGAGCTGGGCGCCGCCGCCGACAGGCGGGGCTGTGCACTCTCGTTCGCCCGCGGAATCGCGAAGTTTGCTGCCAGGACGACCCCGGACGCGGCGAGCGCGATCGCCATGAGGGGTGACATGCTTGCGCCATGGTAGAGCCCACCGGCGAGGTCGACGTGACCGTAGTGGTCATCGCGCGCCAAGTCCGCGACGAGGTCCTCGCGTGCCTCGCGTCGGTGGACGACCACGCGGGTGCGCAGCGCGTCCAGGTCGTCTACGTCGACAACGGCTCGCGCGACGGCAGCCCGGAGGCGGTGGCGCGGGCACGCCCTGGGACCGAGGTCGTCCGGCTGCCTCGCAACGAGGGCGGGTCGGCGCGCAATCACGGCCTGCGGCTGGCGCGCGGTCGTCATCGGATGTTCCTGGACAGCGACGCCGTACTGACGCCGGGCGCCATGGACGAGCTCGTGGCGTTTCTCGACGCCCACCCGGACGTCGGCCTCGTCGGACCGCGCCTCGTCTATCCCGACGGCGGTCCGCAGCCCTCTGCGCGGCGGCTGCCACCGCCGTACCTGCCGTTCTTACGACGGCCGCCGCTGCGGAGGTTCTTCGACGACGGCGCGACGGTGCGGCGCCATCTGATGGACGCCGAGATGCGCGAGGAGCCCGACCGCACCCGTGAGGTCGAGTACGTCATCGGGGCGTGCCAGATGTTCTCTGCTGCGGCCCAGAGCGCGGCGGGGGAGCTGGACCCCCGGATCCCGTTCGCGCCCGAGGACATCGATTGGTGCGTCAGCATCCGCCGCGCGGGCTTCGCAATCGCCTACCACCCGGCCGCGACCGTGGTGCACGGCTATCGGCGCACCACGGCGAGCGCGCCCGTGTCCCGGCAGGCGCTCGAGCACCTCTACGGCTTCGGCTACTTCCTGTGGAAGCGGCGCTCGATCTGGGGCGCCCTGCGGGCAGACGGCCGACGCATCGACCGTGCCCGCGGGCGCTTCTCCTGGGAGCCGGGTGGCTCAGGGCGCGATGACGCGCATCTGGCTCCAGGGGATGCTGCTGAGGTTGCTGTCGGTGACGCCGACGGGGCTCCAGATGTCGCTCGGGCCGCCGGTGGAGGCACGGCCGATGCTGGCTTCGCCGCGGATGGCGAGGGAGCCTGAGCTGTCGACGAGGTAGGCGCCGTAGTCCTTGAGGGCCTGGGCGACGATCCGCTTGTAGGTCGGCAGCCCGGAGATGTCGACCGAGGGGTTGAGCTGGATGCGGGTGCCCATCGGCATCGCGTCGGCGTCGGTCTGCTTGCCGTCGCCGTGAACTGCCGGCGCGACGAAGCTGTTCTTGACGTAGGGCGACGTGAAGACCAGGGCGTGGTCGATGCGGCCTGCCGCGATCTCCTCAGGGCGGATGACGCCGGCGGCTAGCGCGAACCCGGCGGCATTGCCCGAGACCGGACCGGCGATGCCGGAACCCGTCGCCGAGGTGACCTTCCGCGTCCCGGCCAGCCAGCTGCCGTCCGTCTGCTCGAAGCCGACCCACATGTCCAGCTCCTGTGTGCCGTCGAAGACGACCAGGTGATGGTCGCTGCCGGTCGTCGCCTGGGCGCCGTGGGGAATCCGGACAGGCGGCGGCGTGTAGTCGGCGCCGTAGCCCCAGGAGTAGAGGCCCACGACCTCCGCGGGATCGGTCGACCGGGCATTGACGATCGCAATGCCCCAGGCGTCCGTGTTCGAGAAGTTGGCCGAGCCCGTGTAGGGGAGCAGCGACTTGCTCACCATCGCGGCGGAGTTGGATGCGATTTGCGGCGTCGCGCCGATCGGAGTGTTGAACGCGCTCGTGTCGGCGTAGAGGCGGCCCGTGCTCGGCGCGGGAGCCGGAGCCGGAGCCGGAGCCGGATCGGGAGCCGGAGCCGGATCGGGAGCCGGGGCGGGAGCGGGGGCGGGAGCCGGGGCGGGAGCCGGCGCCGGCGCGTGCTTCTTGCGCGCGGCCTGCGCGGCGACCGAGGAGTACTTGACCGACACCTGCTTGGCGATCGTACGCTGGCGGCGGTGGTGCTTGGTCGTGGCGTGCTTGGGGGCGGCCGCGCGATGAGATGCGCGCTGGGCGGCGAGGGCCCCACCCGGAACCACGGTGAGCGCCATCGCGGTCAGAGCGACACAGACGGCGGCGAGGGTTGTCCGGACGTGAGTCGGACGGCTGGCGATCATGACGTCGGGTCTCCTTTGGAGGCTGGGCGACCTGCGTGAGGCCCCTGGCTTTGCGACCCCGCCTCGCGACGGGTGTGCCTTTTCGAGAGCGCCCGGCGTTTCCGAGCGTCGTTGTCTGGTCTATCGGCCGGTAAGGAAGGCCATGCACGGGGCGGGCCTAGTCCTGGACGGACGTACTACTCCGGCCTGGGGAGGACATGTTCGGTGCCGACCAGCGCCTCGTGCCCGTCCGTCCGAACGTCGAAGATCCACGCGAGCGCATGCGCCTGGCTGCCTACACCGACGACCCGTACGTGCGCTCCGGCGATTCGGTGGGCGCCGTCATGCCGTTCGCGCTGTTCCTGGCCGCGATGGGTGAGCACGTCGACCGGTTCGTGCTGCTCGGCCGCGTCGCGTCGGATCGCGGGCAGGTCCCGGTCGCGCTTCCCGCGGGCGTCGAGGTCCGCGAGCTGCCGTGGTGGGAGGATCTCTCCCGGCCCGCGGGCTTTCTCGGCGCGGTCCCGGGCTCGCTGCGCGCCTTCTGGGCCGTACTCGGCGAGGTCGACACGGTGCTGCTCTTCGGGCCATCGCCGCTCGGCCTCCTGTTCGCCGCGCTGACCCGGCTGCGCGGGCGGCGACTGGCAATCGGCGTCCGCATGGACTACCTCGGCTACGTCCGTCACCGGCACCCCGGCCGTCGCGGCCTGCTGGCGGTGGCCCAGGCGTCCGAGCTCGCGTGGCGGGCGCTGGCCAGGTTCGTACCCACCGTGGTGGTCGGCTCGGAACTCGCGGACCGCTACCGCAACGCGCGCCGACTGCTCGACACCAGCATCTCGCTCGTGGGCGAGGCCGACATCGCCGATCCCGGCCGCGCGGCTCCGGGGACCTCAGGGCCGGTGCGGATCCTCAGCGTCGGGCGCATCGACGTCGAGAAGAATCCGTTGCTGCTCGCCGAGATCCTGGCGGACCTCGTGGGAGGAGGTGGCGCCTGGCATTTGGTCGTTTGCGGGGATGGCCCGATGACAGCTGCGCTCGCCGACCGGCTGGAGGCGCTCGGGGTTTCCCGGCATGCGGAGTTGGCAGGGTTCGTAGGACGGTCAGATGAACTGCGCAAGCGGTACCGTTCCGCTGACGTGTTTCTCCATGTCTCTTGGACGGAGGGAGTCCCGCAGGTCCTCTCCGAGGCCTGGGGAAGTGCGCTGCCCGTGGTCGCCACCGACGTGGGCGGCGTCCGCGCCGCGGCCGGTCCCGCCGCGGCCCTCGTCCCGCCCGGGGACGCAGCTGCGGCGTGTGCCGCCGTCCGCCGCGTCGTGGCCGACGACGACCTGCGCGCCCGCCTGGTAGAGCACGGCCTCGAGCGCGCCCGCAACCGCACCCGCGAAAGCACCACGGCGGAGGTCGTGGCGTTTCTCGGCGGCGCCGCGAGTCCCATGCCAGGGCGGGCCGGCTGACCATGTCCGCCGGCGTCGTGCGCGTCGCGCCCGTGTTGCCTCGCTCGTCACCGGGCTGGGTGGATGGTCGGCTGCTCTGGGTCGGCTGCGCCGTCGTCTTCGGCACGATGCTGGGGCTCGGCGCCGCGGTCGGCGGTGTCGGCATGGCGATCATGGTCGCGCTGATCCCCGTGGCCGTGGCGCTCGTTCTGGCGCCGGAGTGGCTGCCGATCGCCCTGCTCGTGACGGTGTTCACCGAGGCCTACAGCCTTGGAGGCGTGACCATCTCCCGCGTCGCCGGTCCGATCGCGCTCGGCCTGCTCCTCCTTCAGACCGCGCCTGGCAGCGCCGCGCGCTTCCGAGGCCTCGACCGGCGCGTGGGGCTGTACATCCTCGCCTACTCCGTCTGGGCCTTCGCGAGCTCGCTATGGACCGTGAACTTCGACGGCTCCCTCCAGGCGGGTGGGACGGGGTTCGCCATCGTCTCGCTGGCGCTGTCCGCCGTGTACCTGGTTGCCACCGCGACCCTCGTGACGACCGAGCAGCAACTGCGTCGCGTCGTGGTCGCCGTGTGGGCGCTGGGCTCCGTGATGGGGCTGGTCGCGATCGCCGAGTACCTCAGCGGGGCGGGGCGCGCAATCGGCGTCAGCGGCGACGCGAACTTCTTCGCCTCGCTGCAGATCGTGGCGATCCCGATCGGCGCGGTTCTCGTCGGGCACGTCCGAACGAGCTTCCAGCGGGCGGCTGTGCTCGCAGGGGTGGGCATTTCGGTCGGCTCGGTGATCGTCACGCTCTCGCGCGGCGGGATCCTCGCCCTGATCGGGCTGACGCTCCTGCTCTGCTTCCAGCCGGCTCGGGCGTTCTTCCGCACACATGCGCGCAAGCGGCTCTTCCTCGGCGTCATGGCCGTGGGGGCGGCGTTGCTGCTGACGGCCTCCTACAGCGCGCTCTCCGCACGAACCTCCTCGCTCTTCAACACGGCTGACGGTGGCTCGGGCAGGGCGAATCTCTGGAAGGCGGCCGGCACCGGCTTCGGCCAGCATCCCGTCCTCGGCCTCGGCTTCGGCGCCTTCTCGAGCCGTGCGAACGACCTCATGCGGATGACGCCCGGAGTCGACTTCACCGCCTACCGCCTCCGGCCGGGAGGGCAGCCGGTGCACAACGCCTACCTCGAGTCCCTGGTCGAGCTCGGCCCTCTGGGCGCGGCGCTCTTCATCGCGATGCTCGTCTCGATCGTGCGGACGTTCCGCCGCAGCGCTCGGGTCGCCGCTCGCAACGGGTCGGAGTTCCTGAGCGGTGTGTCGCGCGCGCTCAGCCTCTCGGTAATCGGTTTCGCCTTCACGTCGCTCCTGCTCTCGACCGAGACCGACCGGACCTTGTGGGTGTTGATGGGGCTCGCCCTGACGCTCCCGCGCATCACCGCGACAGCCTCCGCGCCAAGGGGGCGCACCCCATGAACGACACCAGCATCTCCCGTGCGCCCACGATGGCGCTGTACACATATCTGAAGGTCCTGCGGCGCCAGTGGTGGCTCATCGCCCTCGTGACCGCGCTTGCGCTGGGGGCGGCGGGCTTGTACGTCAAGACGGCGACGCCGAAGTACGCAGCATCGATGAAGATCGTGGTCGGCCAGGGTCGATCGCTGTTCACCGCCGACGCCTCAGGCGCATTCCAGCCGTTCACGCAGACGATGACCGACCTGTTGCAGAGCCAGGTCGTCGCGCGCCAGACGATCCAGAAGCGCAACCTCAAGCTGTCCCCGGAGTCGCTGCTCGGGAACCTCTCTGTGACCAGCAACCCGGACACCTCGGTACTCCAGGTCACCTACGAGGACACGAACGCCCGGCGGGCGGCGGCCGTGCTGTCCACGATCGGCTCGGTCTTCAGCTTGCTCGTCGACACGGAGCTCGCGCGGAGGCCCGTGGCGACCAGCCCCGGCGCGCCGGCGGTTGCCCAGTCCCAGCCGATCAGCGCAACCGTGTTCGACCCGGCGCACGCCGTATCGGGCCAGGTCTCCCCGCACGTCAAGCGCACGCTGATCATCGCGCTGGTGCTAGGCCTGTTGGGCGGCGTGCTCCTGGCCTTCCTGCGCGACGGGCTCTCTGGGCGCATTCGAACCGAGGAGGAGGCGACGGAGGCCTTCGGGGCCCAGGTCATCGCCCAGCTACCGCCCGGCGTGATCGGGACCAAGCCGAGCCAGGTGCCGTATCTCCCGGGCAAGCTCTCAACGCGGGTCACCGAATCGATCAAGCTGCTCGCCGCCACGCTGCGGTTCTCCAACGGGCAACGCGAGAGCGGCGTGATCGTCGTGACCAGCGCGCGTCCCGAGGACGGCAAGAGCACGATCGTCGCTCAGCTGAGCACCGTCCTCGCTCGCAGCGGGCGCAGCGTCGTCGCGGTGGAGGCCGACGTCCACCGGCCGGCCCTGCACCGCCTGCTCGACGTCGAATCGCCCGCGCTCGGCCTCACCGACGTCCTGGACGGAGACGTGCAGCTGACCGACGCACTCGTCGCGGTCCCCACCGCGGAGGGGGCCGCCGCGCTTGTGCCCGCGCGGGGCCGCGGCGGTCGGCGGCCTGTCGTCGAGCCACGTGATCCCGCGGACGTCCGCGGCGATCTGCAGCTGCTGCCATCGGGTCACCGCAGCGCCGATGCTTCCGAGCTGTTCTCGCTCGGGGCGTCCGGTGAGCTCGTCGCCCAGCTGCGGGCTCTGAGCGACTACGTCCTGATCGACACGCCGCCGGTGCTCATGTCGGGCGACTCGTTCCCGCTCATGCAGGTGGCGGACCTCGTACTCGTCGTCTGCCGCCAGAGCCACACGTCGCGCGATGAGGCGCGCGCCGTGCAGGCGCGCCTGAAGAGCCTCGGCGTGAAGAGCTTCTCCGTCGTGTTCACGGAGTCCTCCGATGCCCAGCGGCTGAACTATGGGTACTCCTACGCCGACTGAGGCGCGTTCGGTCAACACTCCGCTGCGGGTGAGCGTGATCGTGCGGACGTTGGATTGTGAGGCGGATCTGCGGGCGCAGGTCGTGGCGTTGCGCCGCCAGAGCGTGCCGGTGGAGCTGGTGGTGGTGGATTCGGGGTCCAGCGACGGGACGGTGGAGGTTGCGCGCGAGCAGGCGGACGTGGTGGTCGAGCTGGAGCCGGGGACCTATCGGCCCGGGCTGGCGCTGAATCGTGGCGCTGCGGTCGCCGGCGGCGAGCTGCACGTGGCGCTGTCGTCGCATTGCCGGCTGCCGGACGATGCGTGGATTGCGCGCGCCGAGGCGCATTTCGCCGACCC
>JAWVFZ010000346.1:0-2892 GCA_033855555.1 Solirubrobacteraceae bacterium | reverse complement strand
GCCCTGCGCCAGCGGCGAGAACGTGATGCACCCGACCTCCTCCTCGGCGAGGACGTCGAGCAGACCATCCTCGATCCACCGGTTCCGGATGCTGTAGGACGGCTGGTGGATCAGCAGCGGCGTGCCGAGCTCGCGGAGGATCCGGGCCGCCTCGGTGGTCTGCTCGGCGGTGTAGCTGCTGATCCCGACGTACAGCGCCTTGCCCTGCTGGACCGCGGTGTGCAGGGCACCCAGGGTCTCCTCGAACGGGGTGTTCGAGTCGGGGCGGTGCGAGTAGAAGATGTCGACGTAGTCGAGCCCCATCCGCTCCAGCGACTGATCGAGGCTCGCGAGCAGGTACTTGCGTGAGCCCCACTCGCCGTAGGGGCCCTCCCACATGTCATAGCCGGCCTTCGTCGAGATGACGAGCTCGTCGCGGTGGCCGGCGAGGTCCTCGCGCAGGATGCGCCCGAAGTTCTCCTCGGCCGAGCCGTTGGGCGGGCCGTAGTTGTTGGCCAGGTCGAAGTGGGTGATCCCCAGGTCGAAGGCGCGGCGGACGATGGCGCGCTGGCCCTCGATCGGGCGGTCGTGGCCGAAGTTGTGCCATAGCCCGAGCGACACCAGCGGTAGCTTGAGGCCGCTGCGCCCGCAGCGTCGGTAGGTCATCTGGTCGTAGCGGCTCATGGCCTCGAAGCTATCGCATGCCCGGTCGATGGCGAGAGGGCGCTGCCGCAATTCGATAGGACTTGACGAAGATGCGAACATGTGTTCGTGTCAATCGTCTGTGTCCTGCTCCCTCGTTTCGAGCTTGCGGTCGCCGCCGGTGGGCGCGATGCCCTGATGACCGGCCCGGCGGCGCTTGCGCCCGAGCCGGGAAGGGAGCAGCTGGTGGGGGAGGTGTCGGCCGCCGCGGAGGCCGCCGGGATCCACCCGGGCATGCGGCTGGGCGAGGCGCTGTCGCGGTGCCCGGGGCTGGCGCTCGTGCCGCCGGACCCGGTCGCGGTCAACGACGCCTGGGAGGAGATCCTCGCGCGCCTGGAGTCCGTGGGGGCGGCGGTCGAGCCGGCCGCCCCGGGCCTGGCCTGCTTCGACGCACGCGGCCTGCGCCGCCTGCACGGGGGATCGCTCGACGGCGTGGTCGCGGCCACGCGCGCGGCGCTCGGGCGCCCGGCGCGCATCGGCGCGGGGCCGTCGCGGTTCTGTGCGCTGGCGGGCGCGTTCCGCGCGCGGGCGCGGCGGGCCGAGATCGTGGCGGGTGCGCGCGAGCTCGAGCAGGAGCCCGTGTCGCTGCTGCGCCGCTGCGAGGAGACGGCGCATCTGCCGACGCTGCTTGAGCGCCTCGGGATCGTCACGCTCGGCGCCTTGGCTGCGCTGCCGCGCGCGGCGGCGGCCGACCGCTTCGGGGCCGCCGGCATGCGGGCGCAGGAGCTCGCCGCCGGGCGCGACACCCCGCTGCGCCCGCGTGCGCCGGGCGAGCAGGTCGAGGAGTCGCTGACGCTGCCCGAGTCGGCATCCGGCCCCCAGCTCGAGCGCGCGCTGTCGCTGTTGATCGACCGGCTCCTGTCGCGGCGCGACCGCCGCGGCCGGACGATCCGCGCCGCCGTCGTCTCCGCCGTGCTGGTGGAGGGCGGCACCTGGCGCGAGCGCGTCGTCTTCCGCGAGGCGACGGCCGACGCCGCGCGCATGCGCCTCGCCCTGGCCGGCCGCCTGGCCACGATGCCCGCCCCGGCCGAGGCGCTGCGCCTGGCCGTCGATCGCTTCGGCCCGCCGCCGGCCGCCAGCGGCGCGCTGTTCAGCGACAACGTGCAGCAGCGCAAGGCTCGCCTGCGCGAGGCGATCGGCCAGGCCCGCGCGGCCGCGGGCCCGGACGCCGCCCTGCGCGTACTGGAGACCGACCCGTCGTCGCGCGTGCCCGAGCGCCGCGCGGTGCTCACCCCGTATGAGTAGACGGGGCCCTCGCAGGCTCAACCTTCCCCATCCGGTCCCCGTCCGGTCCGGCGCCGGCGGGCGCCCGCTCGCGGTCGCCGGGCGCCCGGTCGAGGCGGTGCGCGAGTCGTGGCTGGTGGAGGACCGCTGGTGGACCGACGCGCCGCTGCGCCGCCGCTATTGGGAGGTGCTCGTCGCGGGTGGGCGCAACATGGTCGTCTTCCGCGACCTCGAGGAGGGTGCCTGGTACGAACAGGCCTCGGCTTAGAACCGGTAGATCAGCACGCAGGACGACGGCAAATCATCCTCGGGGAGGATGGCCGTCCCGGCGCGCGTGCATACCGTCGCGGCCATGACATCGATCCCATCGAAGGCCGCGCTGGCCGCCTCCGCTCTCGCGGTTCTGGCGGCGGGCTCCGCCCAGGCCGCGACGCGCTCCGTCGACGCCGGCCCGGGCGCCAAGGCGCTGCCCAAGAACCGCACGTACGACGCCAACGCCTTCCTCCCGGGCTCCGTCACGGTCCACGTCGGAGACAAGGTCAAGTTCAACATCAACGGCTTTCACACCGTCACCTTCGGTGACCAGTCCAAGACGCCGCTGTTCCTCCCTGATCCTGGCAAGCCCTCGGGCGAGAAGGACAGCCAAGGCAACCCGTTCTGGTTCAGCGACAAGGACCGGCTCATCGCCAACCCGGCGGCGGTCTTCCCCAAGCCCGGGGTCAACTCCGGTATCTCGATGGGCGACGGGCCTCCCGCGCCGTTCGTCAAGACGTTCAAGAAGACCGGCACCTTCGCCTACTTCTGCGCGGTCCATCCGGGCATGAAGGGCACGGTCAAGGTCGTCGCCAAGGGCGCGAAGATCCCGAGTGCAGCCGCCGTCAAGAAGGCCGCCAAGAAGCAGCTCTCCAGCTACGCCGCCAAGGCCAGGGCCGCCGACAAGGCCGGCCAGTCGGCTCCGGACACGATCCAGGCCGGCGCCGACGGCAA
>JAWVFZ010000345.1:0-2834 GCA_033855555.1 Solirubrobacteraceae bacterium | reverse complement strand
GCCACGACCTGCTGGATCGAATGCGGCAGGCGCTTGATCTCACCCACGATGCGCTGCATCGTCTCCGGCTTCATGGTGCCGCGCAGCTCGGCGAGCTTGAGCGCCAGCAGGTACAGCACCGCGACCTGGCAGACGAACGTCTTCGTCGCCGCCACGCCGATCTCCATGCCCGCGCGGATGTAGAGCACGCCGTCGGCGTCGCGCGTCGCCTGCGAGCCGACGACGTTCGTCACCGCCAGCACGGTCGCGCCCGCCTCGCGCGCGACGCGCATGGCCGCCAGCGTGTCGGCGGTCTCGCCCGATTGCGTCATGCCGATCACCAGGTCGCCCGGCCCGACGAGCTGCTTGCGGTAGCGGTACTCGGACGCCACGTCGATGTCGGTGCGGATCTGTGCCCACTCCTCAAGCGCGTAGCGGCCCATGAGTCCCGCGTGGTAGGCCGTGCCGCAGCCCGTGATGAGGATGCGGTCGATCCCGCGCAGGATGTTCTCGTCGAGCGCCCCGACGTCGTCGAGGTCCACGTGCGTGCCGGACGCGGTGCGGTCGGCCACGGCGTCGGCGACCGCGTCGGCCTGCTCGTGGATCTCCTTGAGCATGAACGTCGGGAAGCCGCCCTTCTCGGCGGTCTCCTCGTCCCAGTCGATCGTCTCGACGGCACGCTCGTGCGGCTGCCCGTCGGCGCCGAGGAAGCGCACGTCGTCGGCGGTGATGACGACGATCTCGTCGTTCTCGATGTACTGGATCGTCCGCGTCTCGCTGAGGAATGCGGGGATCGCCGAGGCCAGGAACGTCTCGCCCGAGCCGCGGCCGACGACCAGCGGGCACTCCTTGCGGACGCCGACGAGCGTCTCGGGCTCGTCGAGGCGCATCGTGACGAACGCGAAGTGTCCCTCGAGCTCGTTGAACGCGGCGAGCACGGCCTCTTCGAGGCTCCCCTGCGCGCAGTGGTGCGCGACCAGATGGGCGATGACCTCGGCGTCGGTCTCGCTGGTGAAGACCGCGCCCATGTCCTGCAGGCGGCGCTTGAGCCCGACGTAGTTCTCCACGATCCCGTTGACCACGACGTGGACGGCGTTGCTCGTGTCGAAGTGCGGGTGCGCGTTGTCCTCGTTGACGCGCCCGTGCGTGGCCCAGCGGGTGTGGCCGATGCCGGTGGTCGCGGTCCGCGCCGCCACGGCGACGCCGCCGTCGCCGTCTCTGGCCTCGCGCGCGTCGACGGCGTTGTAGAGGTTCTGCAGGTTGCCGACCGCGCGCACCGACTCGATGTCGCCATCGGCGATCACGCTGATCCCGGCCGAGTCGTAGCCGCGGTATTCGAGCTTCTTCAGGCCGGCGAGGAGCAGATCCTGCACGGGCCGCTTGCCGACGTAGCCGACGATGCCGCACATGGGCCTGGCCTCCTTCGTAGCGGGTCTACAAGGTACTAGGACACGTCCAGGCCGGCCGCCGACGCAACGGATCGTTCGACGACCGCCACGAGCCGGGCGCAGACGGCGTCCGCCTCGTCCTCGGCCGGCGCCTCCACCATCACGCGCACGAGCTGCTCGGTGCCGCTCGGGCGAACGAGCACCCGTCCGCGGCCCTCGAGCGCCTCGGACTCGCGCGCCACGGCGTCCATCAGCTCGCCCGACGCCATCGCGGCGACTCGATCAGCGACGCGGACGTTCACGAGCCGCTGCGGGAGCTTGCGCATCGCGCTGCGATCGGCAAGGTCGCCGCCGGCGAGCGCCTCGAGCGTCAGCAGTGCGCTGGCAATCCCGTCACCGCTGGGCACGAAGCCCATGTCGATGATGTGACCGGACTGCTCGCCACCAAGCGCCCAGCTGCGCGAGCGCAGCTCTTCGAGCACGTAGCGGTCGCCGACGTTCGTCGTCGCGACCTCGATGCCGTGCTCCGCCATGGCGGAGTGGAAGCCGTAGTTGGTCATCACGGTCACCGCGACGCCGTTGCCGGGCAGGCGGTCCTGCGCGCGCAGGTGCAGTGCGGCGAGCGCGATGAGCTCGTCGCCGTCGACGACGACGCCGTTGCGGTCGACGGCGAGCATCCGGTCGCCGTCGCCGTCGAAGGCGAAGCCGATGGCATGACCGCCGGCGACGACCTCGCGGGCAAGCGCATCGACGTGCGTGGAGCCGCAACCGTCGTTGATGTTGCGCCCGTCGGGGCTGTCGGCGAGCACGGTCACGCCCGCGCCCAGGCGGCGGAAGATCTCCGGGCCCGCCTGGTAGGTCGCGCCGTTCGCGCAGTCCAGCAGGACGTCGACGCCGCTGAGGTCGAGCCCGGCGAAGCGCGTGTGCAGCTCGCGCAGGTAGTCCTCCTCGGTCCCGTGCAGCGTGCGGACGCGGCCGATCGGGCCGCCGGCAGGCACGTCGTCGAGCCGGTCCTCGATCGCCTCCTCGGTCGCGTCCGACAGCTTGTGGCCGTCGTGGCCGAAGAACTTGATGCCGTTGTCGCGGTACGGGTTGTGGGACGCCGAGATGACCGCGGCGAGGTCGAAGCCGTAGCGCCCGAGCAGCAGCGGCGCGGCCGGGGTGGGCAGCACGCCGCCCAGGAAGACCTCCCCGCCCGCGGCCGCGACGCCCGCGGCGAGCGCGGCCTCGAGCATCTCGCCGCTCTCGCGCGTATCGCGGATCACAAGGACCCGCGGGCTCTGTGCGCCGGACTGCAGCGTCGCGGCACGGCCGAGCGCGACCGCTAGGTCGGCGGTCAACAGTTCACCGGCGACCCCGCGGACGCCGTCTGTCCCGAACAGCCTGCGGGCCACAGTGCCGTTAGCGCCGCTTAGCGCTTCGAGAACTGCGGGCGCTTGCGGGCCTTCTTGAGGCCCGCCTTCTTGC
>JAWVFZ010000344.1:0-3593 GCA_033855555.1 Solirubrobacteraceae bacterium | reverse complement strand
CGGAAGGTTGCCGGGTTCGGGCTTCGGGTAGCGCCGTCACATGCGGGTCGTGATCGTCGGAGCCACGGGAAACGCCGGAACGAGCCTGCTCCGAGCCCTCGCCGGCGAGGACCGCGTACGCGAGATCATCGGCGTCGCGCGGCGCGCCCCGCGGCGATCATTCGCCAAGACGACTTGGCGAACGGCCGACATATCCCACCCCGGCGCCGACCTCCGTTCGATCTTCGCCGGCGCCGACTGCGTCGTGCATCTGGCGTGGCTCATCCAGCCCTCCCGCGACGAGTCGATCACGCATGCGACCAACGTCGAGGGCTCGCAGCGCGTCTTCGCCGCGGCCGCCGCGGCCGGCGTCCCGGCGCTGGTCTATGCGTCATCCGTCGGCGCCTACGCCGCCGGGCCCAAGGACCGGGCGGTCGACGAGTCATGGCCGACGACCGGGATCCAGAGCTCCTTCTACTCCCGCCACAAGGCGGCCGTTGAACGCGTGCTCGATTCGTTCGAGGCAGCGCACCCCGGCGTGCGCGTGGCCCGCCTGCGACCGGGCCTGATCTTCAAGCGTGAGGCCGCGACCGGGATCCGCCGCCTCTTCGCCGGGCCGTTGCTCCCCTCACCGCTCGTGCGCCGGGAGCTCATCAAAGTGATCCCGCGCCACCCCAGGCTCGTCTTTCAGGCGGTGCACTCGCTGGACGTCGGTGACGCCTACCGCCGCGCGATCGTCCGCGACGACGCGCGCGGGGCCTTCAACATCGCTGCCGAGCCGGTCCTTGACCCCGCCGAGCTCGGCCGGATCCTCGGCGCGCGGACGGTGCCGGTGCCGTCCTGGCTGATGCGCGAGGCAGCGGAGATCACCTGGCGCCTGCGACTGCAGCCGACCTCTCCCGGCTGGGTCGACATGGGCCTCGGCGTGCCCGTGATGGACACCGCGCGCGCCCGCACCGAGCTCGGATGGTCGCCGCGCTATACCGCGGCCGACGCGCTGCGCGAGCTGATCGACGGGATACACGAGGGCTCGGGCGAGGACACGCCCCCGCTGTCACCCACCACGACGGCCCCGGCTCGCATCCGCGAGCTGGTGACGGGTGTGGGCAGATCCTCGCGTTAGGATCGCCGCATGCCCCAGGATCACTTCGATCGGCTCACCGCGGTCGATGCGTCGTTCCTCCACCAGGAGGGACAGAACTCGCATATGCACGTCGGCGCCGTGACGATCTTCGAGGGTCCGCCACCGGACTTCGAAGAGTTCCTGGATTCGCTGCGCGCGCGCCTGCATCTGGTTCCGCGCTACCGCCAGAAGCTCGCCGAGGCGCCGCTGCAGACCGGCCGCCCGCTGTGGGTCGATGACCCCAACTTCAACCTCGAGTACCACGTGCGCCAGACCGCGCTGCCCGAGCCCGGGAGCGAGGAACAGCTCACGCGGCTTACCGCGCGCGTCTTCTCCCAGCAGCTCGACCGCTCCAAGCCGTTGTGGGAGACGTGGCTGGTGGAGGGTCTGGAGGGCGACCGCTTCGCGCTGATCTCGAAGACCCACCACGCGCTGATCGACGGCATCGCCGGCGTCGACCTCGCACAGGTCCTCTTCGATCTGACGCCCGTCCCGCAGGAGATCCCGCACCCCGACGAGGCCTGGCAGCCGGCGCCCGAGCCGTCGGCAGCGGGGATGGTCGCCGGCGAGATCACGGGCCTGGCGAGGACCGGCCTCGGCGTCGCCGCGCGGGCGATCAACGCCGCGATGCGACCCACCGAGACGATCGCCGAGCTGCGCGAGGCCGTCGAGGGGCTTGGCGAGATCGCCTGGGCGGGGATGAACCCGGCCCCCGAGACGCCGCTCAACGTGGAGATCGGGCCGCACCGGCGTTTCGTCGGCGTCCGCAACCAGCTGGCGGACTTCAAGACGGTCAAGGATGCGTTCGGCGGCACCGTCAACGACGTCGTGCTGACGGTCGTCTCCGGGTCGCTGCGCGAGTGGCTGCGGTCGCGCGGCGTCCGAACCGAAGGGCTCGAGCTGCGCGCACTCGTCCCGGTCTCGATCCGCGGATCGCACGAGCGCGGCGATCTCGGCAACCGCATCGCCGTGATGCGCGGACCGCTGCCCGTCTACGTCGAGGACCCGGTCGCACGCCTGCAGGCCGTGCGCCAGGCCATGGGCCAGCTCAAGGACTCCAAGCAGGCTGTCGGCGCCGAGGTGCTCGCGGGCGTCCAGAACTTCGCGCCGCCGACGATCCTTGCCCAGGCGTCACGCCTGAACTTCTCCACGCGGCTGTTCAACCTGATCGTCACGAACGTCCCCGGCCCGCAGTTCCCGCTCTATGTCCGCGGGCGCGAGATGGAGGACGTGTTCCCCGTCGCCTTCCTGCCGGCAGACCACGCGCTGGCGATCGCGATCATGTCCTACAACGGCAAGATGAACTTCGGCCTGCTGGGCGACTACGACGCTCTGCCCGACATCGGCCGCATCGCCGACGGCGTCGAAGCGTCGCTGGCGGAGCTCGTCGCGCTCGCGCGCAAGCAGGCCCCGCAGGACGCTGGCCCCCAACCGCCCCAGCCGCCCCACCCGCCCCAGCCAGCGACCGTCTAGCGGAGCTTGAACCGCGCGTCGGCCTGGTGCGGTGGCGACTCGCGGTTGCCCGCCCGGTCGACCGCGACCGAATAGAACGCGTAGGTGTTGCCGCGCCGGGCCTTGACCCGGAGGCTGCGCTTGCTTGTCTTCGCGATCCTCCGCGCCGTTGCGCCGTTGAGCGAGCGCCAGACCTCGAAGCGCGCAATCCCGGAGGCGACCACGCCGGCCGGCGCCGAGTCACTGCCGGTGATCCGGATCGTGAGGCGGCCCTTGCTCAGGCGGTGCGAGGAGGTCAGCTTCGAGACGGGCGCGCGCCGGTCGGTCGTGCGCGCGGTCGCGACCGCGGCGCCCGCATTCAGGATTCCCCAGCCGAGGTCGGCGTTCCAGCCGCCGCCGGCGGGCTGGCGCGCCGTGCGCTTGATGATCTGGATGACGTCAGAAGCCGTGAGGTCCGGATTGAGATGGCGCACGAGCGCGGCGGCGGCTGTCACCTGCGGTGCGGCCATCGAGGTTCCCTGCAGATAGGCGTAGCGGCTGTCGCCGTTGAAAGCCGCGCGACAGTTGCACGGCTCCGAGAAGGGCACCACGGAGCCGGTGTCCAGCTCGGTCAGGTTGCCGGGGAAGGCGCCGAACAAGCCCCGCGGCCCGCCGCCGGCAGCCGCCGCATACGCGCCGTAGGCCGCAAGCGAGATCTGCGTTCCGCGCCCGGCGAAGCTCGCTCGTACGTCGTCGAAGGTCGCCGCGGTCACGTCGAGGCCCTTGCCGCGCGCGAGGTCGGCCCCGGTTCCCGTCGGCTGCAGGACGTTCGAAGGGTCGCCCTGCTCTTCGATCGGGTCATCGGCCGCGGCGGCCACCAGGACCGCGCCACGGTGGTAGGCGTAGTCGATTGCGTCGACGACGCCGCGCGCAGCCGGCTGGGTGCCATCGGTCCCGAAGCTCATGTTGATCGCGTCGGCGCCGCGGTCGGTGGCGTCGACGATCGACTGCGCGACCGAGAAGTCGCTGAGGTCTGAGCGCTCGACGATCAGGTTGCATC
>JAWVFZ010000343.1:0-3208 GCA_033855555.1 Solirubrobacteraceae bacterium | reverse complement strand
GCGGCCGCGAGGCGCTCCAGGACCGGCTGCGGCGCCATGGCGAAGATCCCCAGGCGTTCCAGGATCGCGATCCGCGGCGCCAGCTCGGCGAACCGGGCGGCCGCCGCCTGGTCGAGGGATACCAGCGCCGGGTAGCCCACCAGCGCGAGCGCCGCCGGCACGAGCGCCATGAAGATCAGCCCGCCGTCGAGGCCGAGCGCGCTCACGATCGGCGGCGTGATCAGCGCCCCGAGCGAGATCGCGGCGAGCACGAACGCGAAGAACACCCCGAATACGCGCGCGATCGAGTCGCTCGGGACGACGCGTTGCAGCGCTGTGACGGCGAGCACGTCGACGATCAGCGTCGCGCCGCCGCGCAGCACCTGCAGCGCGCAGGCCAGCGCGGGGCTGTGGATGACCGTCAGGAGCGCCGTCGGCAGGCAGTACAGGGCGGCGCCAAGCGTGATGATCAGCGCCAGCCGCCGGTTACCCGCCAGCCGATTCACCGCGCCCGCCGCGAGCACACCGCCCACGCCGAGCCCCGCAACGAGGTAGCCGAAGCCCTCGGAGCCCGTGCCGAGCTTCGCCTCCGAGACGCCGACGAACAGGACGGTGTCGGTGCCGTAGACAAAGCTCACCAGCGCGCACAGCGCGACCGGCACCCGCGCCGCGCGGCTCTCGAAGATCGTCCGGACGCCGACCAGCATCTGCGCCAGCGGCCCGGCCTCCCCCTCTGCGGTGACGTCGACCGGCTCGCTGCGCGCCTTCATCCGCGACACGATCAGCGCGGAGAGACCGAAGCTCACCGCGTTGATGACGAACACGATCGCGGGCGAGCCGAGCGCCAGGAGCCCGGCTCCGATCGCCGGGCCGGTGATGACGGTGAGATTCTCGATCGTGCCGTTGAGCGCGTTCGCGGCAGCGAGGTCGGCCTCCCCCGCGACCTGCGGGATCATCGCCGCGACGGCGGGGTTGTAGACGATGTTCGCCATCGCGCTGAGCGCGGAGAGGACGATGACGATCAGCGCCGGGCCGCCCGCGAACGCCACAGCCGCGAGAGCCGCCTGGAAGACCAGGCACAACAGATCTGAGGAGACCATGACCCGCACGCGCTCGAAGCGCTCGGCGACCACGCCCGCATAGGCGCTCAGCAAAAGAGCGGGGATGAAGCGGCCGAGGCCCGCCGCGCCGACCCACCCGAGCGAGTGCGTGTGGTCGTAGACGTAGGCCAGCAGCGCGACGTTGTAGGCCCACGAGCCGGTCGCCGAGATCAGCAGGCCGCTGAAGAGGAGGCGCAGGTCGCGCCGGCGCAGGACCTTCAGATGCGCCGTCATGCAGTCGGACTCACGGCTACTGCGGCAGAGGACAGCTCACGCGCGCGGGCGAGCAGCGGTTCGGCCTTCAGGGTCTCGAGGACCGGTAGCGCGGCCGCCAGGTGCGGTTGCGCCTCCTCGGCACGCCCCTCGCCGACCAGCCATTCCGCCAGCTCCATCCGGCCGCGGGCCACCCAGTACACGTAACCCAGCGAGGCGAACCTGTCGACGGCCGCCAGCAGGTGCGCGCCGGCGTCCGGATCGTGGCGCAGCGCCGCCGCCCGTCCGCGCGCGCGATCGATCTGGGCGCGCAGATACGGCGCGAGTGCGCCCGGGGGAACCGCTTCGATCAAGGCGATCAACTCGTCGACCTCGTCGACTCGGCCCAGCACGACCGCGGCCTCGACGCCGTAGGTCCATGTCTGGCGCAGGTTCTCGCCGTTCCCATAGTCCGCGCATCCCTCGCGAGCCACAGGGCCGAGGATCGCCAGCGCCTCCTCGGCGTGGCCCTCGGCCAGCGCGACGAGACCGCTCGCCGCCGAATATGCGCCACGGAGGTCATGGTCCTCCGCGCGCTCCCACGAGACCATCCTGTCCAGGTGGGCACGGGCCTGTGCGGCGTCGCCGCGGAGGGCGCAGAGCTCGACAAGACGCTCATGGAAGTACTCGCCCAGCGGACGCGGCTCGTCGGAGCCGGTGCCGAGCAACTGCGCCTCGATGCGGTCGATCTCGTCCCACTCGCCGAGCTTGAGCAGGACGTAGGTGAAGTTGCCGGCCCCGAGGCTCTCGGCGCCACGGTCGCCGACGCGGCGCGCCAGCGCCAGGCCCTCCTCGATCGGCGCGCGCGCGCCAGGGAGGTCCATCAGCATGCGCCCGTTCCCGAGGTTCATGAGCGCCCGCTGCAGCTGATCCAGGGCCCCGGTGTCGCGCGCCATGCCCACTGCCGCCTCCAGCAGGGCGTCGGCCTCGCGCCAGCGGCTCGTGAAGGTGTAGAGCGTCGCCTTGGAGATCAACGCCCGGCAGAGCACGTGCTCCAGCCCCAGCGCCTCGGCGATGTGCAGGGCGGACTCCAGCGGCTCGCGCGCCTCGTCCAACCGCCCGGAGAACAGCAGTGAGACCCCGAGCGCGGCGTAGAGCTCGCCGACGTCGGGATCCAGCTTGTCGGTGTCGAGCACGGCGAGCGCGTCGCGCAGGCGCTCGATGCTCTCCTCGAGGCGCTTGATCTGACTCAAAGCCGACGAGCCGCCCGCGGCCAGCCGCGCCGCATCCTGGTCGCGGCCCGCCGCCCGGTGCGCGGCGGCCGCCTCGTCGAAGAGCTCGACCGCGGCCTCATAGCTGCCCGAGCGCAGCGCCATGCGCCCCGCCGCGACGATCAGGTCAGCGCGCTCGCGCTCGTCCGCGGTCAGCTCGGCGGCGTCGCGATAGGCCCGCTCGGCGACGTCCGGGGCGCCGACGCCGGCCGCCCGCTGGCCGGCGCGGCCCAGGGCGGCGACGGCCTCGGCGCGGAGCTCGTCCGCGTCGGGATCGTCCGGGGCTGCGCGGTAGGCGTCGAGGTAATGCGAGGCGATCGCCTCCGCGACCTCCTCACCGTCTTCGGCGAACGTCGCCCGCAGATGGGTCGCGGCGGCGATGTGGCGCGGCTTGCGCTCGCGGCGCGAGAGCATGTCGTAGGCGACGGTCCGTAGGAGCGTCTGCGCGAACGCATACTGGCCGCGGTCCGGTGCGAGCGGGTCCGCGCGGATGACCAGGATCTCCTTGCGCACCAGCGCGCCGAGCACCTCCTCGAGGCGCTCCTCTGGCAGATCGCCCAGCGCCGCCGCGGCGGTGCGCGGGAACGTGCCGCCGAACACCGACAGGCCCTTCACCAGCTCGCGCTCCTCGGGCTCCAATCCGTCGAGGCGGGCGGCCAGCAGCGA
>JAWVFZ010000342.1:0-5760 GCA_033855555.1 Solirubrobacteraceae bacterium | reverse complement strand
GGATGCACGCCGGTGGCCCGGCCAAGCGTCGTCACCTCGACGATCGTCACGGGTGCGGTGACCGGCATCAGCGCTCCTCGCGGGGATTGAAGTCCGACACGGTCGCCAGCTCCTCCAACAGCGAGCGCTCCTTGCGGCTCAGCTTCTTGGGCACGTCGATCATGACCTCGGCGTAGAGGTCGCCCTGCTGGCCCCGCGGCCCGGGCATGCCCTGGCCCCTGAGCCGCAGCTTGCGCCCCGACGAGGAGCCGGGCGGCACCTTGACGTTGACCCGTCCGTCGAGCGTGGGGACCGGGACGGTCGCGCCGAGCGCCGCCTCCCACGGCGTGACCGGGAGCTCGGTGTGGAGGTCGAGGCCGGAGACCTCGAAGCGGGGGTGCGGCTTGAGCCGGACGCGCAGGAACAGGTCGCCCGCGGGCCCGCCGCCGGCTCCGCTGATCCCCTCGCCCGCCAGGCGGATGCGCTGTCCGTCGCGCACCCCGCGCGGGATCTCGACGTCGTAGTCGCGGCCGTCGCCGAGCGTCAGCTTGCGCCGCCCGCCGCGCGCCGCCTCCTCGAGCGTGAGCTCCAGGACGGCCTCCTGGTCGCTGCCGCGCGTCGAGAACCCCTCGAAGCCGCCCCGCCGACCGCCGGCGCGCCCGCCGAAGATGCCCTCGAAGAAGTCGCTGAAGTCCCCGGAGCCGAAGTCGACGCGCGTGCCGCCGTAGCCGCCGTTGCCGAAGCCCTCGAAGCCTTCGAAGTCCTGGGCGCCGGACACGTCCTGCCCGGCCTTCCAGTTGCTGCCGAGCCGGTCGTAGCGCTTGCGCTTCTCGTCGTCGCGCAGCACCTCGTAGGCCTCGGAGATCTCCTTGAAGCGATCCTCGGCGCCCGGCTCCTTGTTGACGTCCGGATGGTTCTCGCGGGCGAGCTTGCGGTATGCGCGGCGGATGTCCTCGCTGCTTGCTTCCCGCGGGACGCCGAGCGTCTCGTAGTAGTCGCGGAACCCGACCGCCATCAATGCTCGCCCTCGCGAGCCCGCGAGACGATCACCTGGGCGGGCCGCAGGATCCGATCTCCCAGCGCGTAGCCGGATCGGGTCACGTCGAGCACCGTGTGATCAGGCACCTCGTGCGTGTCGCGGACCCCGACCGCATCGTGGCGCTCAGGGTCGAAGGGCTCGCCCGGAATGCCGAGGCGCACCACGCCCTGGCGCGCCAGGATCGCGTCCATCTGCTCCAGCATGCCGCGCAGCCCCTCGGCAAGCGGGTCGTCGGGCGCCTGTTGGAGCGCGCGCTCGACGCTGTCCACGGCCTCCAGCCATTCGCGTAGCTGCGCCTCGCGCGCCTCCGCGATCCGGCTCTCGGTCAGGCGCGCCGAGCGCTTGCGGTAGTTGTCGAGATCGGCAAGCGCCCGCTTGTAGCGGTCGTCGAGCTGGGCGTAGCGCTCTTGCAGCTCCGCGAACTCCGGGTGCTGCTCGACCGCCTCCCCGCCCTCGCCGCGATCCTCGCTGCGCTCACTCGCGGGTGAACTCGGCATCAACGACCTCCTCGTCGTCGGCTGACTGCTCGGTCGCGGCGCCGTTGCCGTTGCCAGCACCGGCGGGCTGGGCGGCGCTCGCTGCGGCCGGCAGCGAGTGCAGCACCTGCTGCAGATCGGCGATCAGCGGGCGGACGCGGTCCAGCCCGGCCTGCTCCTCGAGCGCCTGCCGCGCGTCGGCGACGAGCTGGTCGGCTCGCGCCTTCTCGTGCACGGGCAGGCTGCTCTGCAGCTCTTGGACGAGCTGCTCGACGCGGTAGGCGACCCCGTCGAGCTCGTTGCGCGCGTCGATCTCCTCGCGCCGTCGCTTGTCCTCGGCGGCGTGCTCCTGGGCCTCGCGGACCATGCGCTCGATGTCGGCCTGGTCGAGGTTCGTGCTCTCCTCGATCGTCACCCGCTGCTCGGCGCCGGTCTCCTTGTCCCTGGCCGAGACGTTCAGGATGCCGTTGGCGTCGATGTCGAAGGTCACCTCGATCTGCGGCACGCCGCGCGGCGCGGGCTTGATCCCCTCCAGGCGGAAGCGGGCAAGCTGGCGGTTGTCGGCGGCCAGCTCGCGCTCGCCTTGGAGGACGACGATGTCGACCGCCGTCTGGTTGTCCTCGGCGGTCGAGAACACCTCGGTCCGCCGCGCAGGGATGGTGGTGTTGCGCTCGATGACCTTCGTCATGACGCCGCCCATGGTCTCCAGCCCGAGCGAGAGCGGGGTGACGTCGAGGAGCACCACGTCCTCGACCTCGCCCTTGAGGACGCCCGCCTGCAACGCGGCGCCGATCGCGACGACCTCGTCGGGATTGACGGTCATGTTCGGGTCCTTGCCGCCGGTGAGCCGGCGTACGAGCTCCTGGATCGCCGGGATCCGCGTCGACCCGCCGACGAGGATCACCTCGTCGATGTCGTCGGCGGTCAGCTTGGCATCGCTGAGCGCGGTCTCCACCGGGCCGCGCGTGCGCTCGATGAGGTCCTGCACGAGCTGCTCGAACTTTGCGCGCGCAAGCGTGGTGTTCAGGTGCTTGGGGCCCGCCGCATCGGCGGTGATGAACGGCAGGTTGATCGTGGTGGTCGTTGCCGAGGACAGCTCGACCTTCGCCCGTTCGGCGGCCTCGTAGAGACGCTGTAGCGCCTGTGGGTCGTTGCGCAGGTCGATGCCCTGGTCGCGCTTGAACTCGTCGGCGAGGAAGTCGACGATGCGCTTGTCGAAGTCGTCGCCGCCCAGGTGGCCATCGCCGCTGGTCGAACGGACCTCGACGACGCCTTCCCCGACGTCGAGCAGCGACACGTCGAACGTGCCGCCGCCGAGGTCGAAGACGAGCACCGTCTCCTGCTCGGTCTTGTCCAGCCCGTAGGCAAGCGCCGCGGCGGTCGGCTCGTTGATGATGCGCAGCACCTCGAGGCCGGCGATCTTGCCGGCGTCCTTGGTCGCCTGGCGCTGGGCGTCGTTGAAGTACGCGGGCACGGTGATGACCGCCTCGGTCACCCGCTCGCCGACGAACTTGGCGGCGTCCTCGGCGAGCTTGCGCAGGATCAGGGCGGAGATCTCCTCCGGGGAGTACTGCTTGGCGCGCACGTCGAAGCGCACGGCGTCGTTCTCGCCCTTGACCACCTTGAACGAGACGATCTTGGCCTCCTCGTCGACCTCGCCCCACTTGCGCCCGATGAAGCGCTTGGCCGAGTAGATCGTCGCCTCGGGGTTGAGGATCGCCTGGCGCTTGGCCACCTGGCCGACCAGTCGCTGCCCGTCGTCGGTGAACGCGACGACCGATGGCGTCGTGCGGGCACCCTCCGCGTTGGGGATGACCTCCGCCTGGCCGCCTTCCATCACCGCTGCCACCACCGAGTTGGTGGTTCCGAGATCGATGCCAACCGCCTTCGGCATGGTGTTGAGCCCTCCTGGGTCGCTCTTCGGAGTGGCCATAGGTCGCCCCGGCCGCGGTTCAAGGCTTGGTTTTGCGCGCCGGTGGTCTACTCGAAGGGCTGGTGACGGCGACCGACCTGACAGAGACGCCTGACCTCCACGGCGCCTTCCCGCGGCTGAGCGAGGAGCAGATCGCCACGTTCGAGGCCCAGGGCGAGCGGCAGCGGGTGCCGGCGGGCGACGTGCTCTTCCGGGAGGGCGACCCGTACTACGAGTTCTATGTGGTGCTCGACGGCAGGGTTGGCATCGTCGCCGGGCGCGGCACCGACGACGAGCGCGTCTTCGCGGTCCACGGGCCCGGCCGCTTCCTCGGCGAGCTGAGCCTGATCACCGGCCAGCCGGCGTTCTTCACCGCCGTGGTGGTCGAGGACGCCGAGCTGCTCGTCGTGCCGGTCGATCGCGTGCGCAAGGTGATCGCCCAGGACCAGGTGCTCAGCGACCTGATCCTGCGCGCGTATCTCGTGCGCCGCGACCTCCTGATCGGCTTCGGTGCGGGCTTGCGCATCATCGGCTCGCGCTACTCGCCGGACACGCGGCGCCTGCGCGAGTTCGCGGCCCGCAACCGCCTGCCCCACCGCTGGACGGACCTCGAAGGCGATCCGTCCACGGAGGAGCTGCTCAGGCAGATGGGCGTCGCCCCCGAGGAGACGCCGGTCGTGATCTGGGGTGAGCGCGTCCTGCGCAACCCGAGTGGCGCCGAGCTCGCGCGCGACGCCGGCCTGCGCCATGCGGAGCCCGACGAGCACGTCTGCGACATCGTCGTGGTGGGCGCTGGCCCGGCGGGCCTCGCGGCGAGCGTGTACGGCGCCTCGGAGGGGCTGGACACGTTCGCCGTCGACGGCGTCGCGACCGGGGGCCAGGCG
The DNA here is from genome assembly GCA_033855555.1 of Solirubrobacteraceae bacterium. GTDB lineage: Bacteria > Actinomycetota > Thermoleophilia > Solirubrobacterales > Solirubrobacteraceae > AC-49. Next base: position 1,470 of record JAWVFZ010000342.1, on the reverse strand, counting down.
GGCACGTCGACGCGGATCGAGAACTACCTCGGGTTCCCCGCGGGGATCTCGGGCGGCGAGCTCGCCGCGCGCGCGGCGATCCAGGCGGAGAAGTTCGGCGCCCGCATCGAGGTGCTCGCCGAGGCCAACGGGCTGGACGCCGACGACGGCGGTTACCGCCTGTCGCTGGACGACGGCACGCACGTGATGGCGCGCACGGTCGTCATCGCCACCGGCGTGCGCTACCGCCGGCTCGACGTGCCCAGGCTCGAGGACTTCGAGGGCGCGAGCGTCTTCTACGCGGCGACGAGCGTCGAAGCGCAGATGTGCGCCGGTGACCCGGTCGTCGTCGTCGGCGGCGGCAACTCCGCGGGGCAGGCGTCGGTCTTCCTCTCAAAGCACTCTGTCCGGGTGCACCTGCTCGTCCGCGACGGAGACCTCGCCAAGTCGATGTCGCGATACCTCATCGACCAGATCGAGCGCCACCCCAACGTCGAGGTCCGCCTCCACCACGAGGTCCGTGAGCTCATCGGCGACGGGGACCTCGAGGCCGTGGTGGCAGAGGACAACCGCACCGGCGACACGACCACGATCCCGGCGCGGGCCATGTTCGTCTTCATCGGTGCCGAGCCCCACACGCGCTGGCTGGGCGATCGCCTGGCGCTGGATCCGCGCGGCTTCATCCTGACCGGGAGCAACGCCCGTACCGACGGCGTCGAGCCGCTGCCGCTGGAGACGACGCTCCCCGGGGTGTTCGCCGTCGGCGACGTGCGCTGCGGCTCGATCAAGCGCGTCGCGTCAGCGGTCGGCGAGGGGTCGATGGCGGTGCGCCTGGTGCACGAGCACTTGGAGAATCGCCGGCCGGGCCAGTCGCAGACGTAGGACTCGTCGAAGCGCGCAAATGTGGCAATGAAAGACTTGACCCCAAGCGCGGCTAGAACGCCTCCGCGGTCGGATCGATCGCGCTGGTGCCACCGTCGACCATGATCGTGGCGCCGGTGACGTAGGCGGAGCGTGGGGAGGCGAGGAATGCGATCACGTCGGCGATCTCCTCGGCTTGCGCGGGGCGGCCCAGCGGGTTCTGCCGGTGCGCCCGCTCGTAGGCGCCCTCGCGGTCGGTGCCGTGCGCCCGCGCGACGGCGTCCATGTCCTCGTCGCCCATCGGTGTCCGCACCCAGCCGGGGCAGACGGCGTTCGCGCGGACGCCGTGGCGGCCGTAGTCCGTCGCGACGCATTTCGCGAGCATGATCAGCCCGGCCTTCGAGACGCAGTAGGAGGTCCAGCCGGGGCCGGCGAGGACGCCGTTGACCGACGCGACGTTGACGACGGCGCCGCGTCGCTCGAGCAGGTGCGGCAGCGCGAGTTGCGTGGCGATGAAGGCGCCGGTCAGGTTGATCCGCAGCGTCTCCTCGAAGCGCTCGAGCGACTCGTCGAGGAGCGGGCCGCTGTCGCCGACGCCGGCGTTGTTGACGAGCACGTCGATGCCCCCGA
>JAWVFZ010000341.1:0-2647 GCA_033855555.1 Solirubrobacteraceae bacterium | reverse complement strand
TCTCGCCGAGCGCGTCCATCGGCCCGGGCAGGAGGCTGCCCGGCTCCCAGGCGTTGGTCTTCAGGTGGCAGCTGAACACCTCGTGATCGAGGCTCGGCGTCTCGTTGCCGACGCCGACGGTCGTGTTGCTGAACCCGACGACCGCGTTGGCCTTGAACGTCCGGGTGCCGAAGCAGCCATCGGTCGGGAGCTGCTCCTCGTGGTAGCAGCGCGGGTCGGTCTTGGAGTTGTACTCACCGCACGCGTTCACGGGCGGAGGCGACGCGCCGCCGCAGACCATGCGCGTCAGCTCGCCCTCGCGCGTGATCGTCGCCTCGACCGGGACCAGCTCCGCCTCCCAATCGGGCAGCACGAACACCGAGTACGGGTTGAGCTTCGAGCGCAGGCCCTGGATGACGATCGGCACGCGCTTGAGCGTGCGGATCGACGCGGTCTCGCTGATGTGGCCCTTGAGCGAGCTCGGGTCGTCGCCGACGCACGGCACGCCCGGTCCGGCCCAGGAGGCGCTCGAGGTGCCGCTGACCTCGACGGTGAAGATGCCGTTCTCGGCCTTGGCGAAGGAGGCTGCCGGAGCGACGAGCGCCCCAGCGCAGAGGATGATCAGGAGGCGGCGCATCTACTTCTTGCCCTTCAGGCGGCGGAAGTTGACCTTGTAGCTCCAGGCCGTCGCGCACGAGCCCTCGGCGCCGAAATCGGCAACCGTGCACGTGTCGCGGTGCGTGCCGTAGAGGCTGAACGAGCCCTTGGTCTTCCACTTCGAGCGCGCCGCCGGACCCTCGCCGACCTGCGTGAGCACGTCGCCCGTGCGCGCCACGGCGCCGTCCCAGTTGAACGAGTGGTCGCCGCAGCCGGCGATCAGCGACTGCGTGTCCTGCACGGTGTTGGTCGAGATCTGGAACTTCTGCTTGTAGAAGCGCAGCTCCAGCTCGTCGTGGACCGGGAACTGGCCGAGGCAGGGCTCGATGTTCGACGGCGGGTTCGTGTCGCAGACGAACTGCGTCATCTGGCCGGTGCGCTTGCTGAGGCCGGCGATCGAGTAGGTCGGCTTGAGGTCCTTGCGCATCACGCTCGGATCGCCCGTCGGCGGAGCGAAGACCTGGACGCGCACGGGCCGCGGAGACTTCATCTCCATGATCTCGTGGCCCTCGCCGTCGTAGCCCATCGGCTTGGTGCCGTTGCAGCCGACGGGGTCGTGGCTGAAGCGGAAGTCGGACTTCATCTGCATCGAGATGCGGAGCTCGTAGGTGCGCAGGCCCGGGATGCCCGCGGCTTGCGCGCTCTGAGCTACGGCGAGTGTCATTAGGGCGGCGCACGCCGCTGCGAGTCGGGTTCTGGACATGGCGGGCATCCTCGGCGCCGGGCCGTGCGGCGTCATCGTCCGCGCGACTGGTCCTTCCTCGTCCGCGAGGAGGACGGACGAATACGCTGGCGTGCGATGAATCCCCGCCTCGAGCCCTACGCCCGCCTCGCCGTCCGCACCGGCGTCAACCTGCAGCCCGGCCAGACGCTGCTCGTCGAGGCCGAGCTCGAGCATGCACCGCTCGTGCACGCGATCACCGAGGAGGCCTATCGCGCCGGCGCCGGCTACGTCGACGTGCGGTACGGCGACACTTGGGTGCGCCGCGCGCTCGTCGCCGACGGCCCCGACGAGGCTCTCACCCACACGCCTGCCTGGATGACCCAGCGCATCAAGGATGCGGCCGCCGAGGGCGCGGCGGCGATCGGCATCTCCAGCGACTCCCACCAGGACGTGTTCGCTGGGCTCGACCTCGCGCGCGTCGGGCGTGCGCGCTTCGTCGACTACGAGCGCGGCTGGCTGGACGCCGTGATGGAGCGCGACGTCGCGTGGGCGCTGATCGCCTATCCGACCGAGCGCTGGGCCATCGAGGCGCTCGGCGAGCCCGACGTCGATCGCCTCTGGGACGCGGTCGCGCACGCCCTGCGCCTCGACGAGCCAGACCCCGCCGCGGCCTGGCAGGCACGCCTGACCGAGCTCGACGAACGCACGCGCATCCTCAACGAGCGCGCATTCACCGGCCTGCGCTACCGCGGCCCCGGGACCGATCTGCAGGTCGGCCTCATCGAGGGCGCGCACTGGATGGCCGGCCGCGCGACCACGCGCGGCGGCCAGGTCCACGTCGCCAACCTTCCGACCGAGGAGGTGTTCACCAGCCCGCACCGCGACCGCACCGAGGGCACGGTGCGCAGCTCGATGCCGCTGGCGCTGCGCGGCGGCGTCGTCGAAGGGCTCGAGCTGACGTTTCGCGGCGGCGAGATCGTCGACGTGCGCGCCGACGAAGGCGCGGACCTGGCGCGCGCGGACATCGCGATCGAGGGCGGCCGCTGGCTCGGCGAGGTCGCGCTCGTCGACGCCTCCTCGCGCGTCGGCGAGACCGGCGTGATCTTCAAGAACACGCTCTTCGACGAGAACGCCGCGGCCCACATCGCCTGGGGCGACGGGATCTCGTGGGTGATGGGCGACATGCCGATCGAGCAGGCTCAGGCCGCGGGGATGAACACCTCCGACACGCACACCGACTTCATGGTCGGCTCGCCCGAGCTGGAGATCGATGGCATCGAATCGGACGGCAATGCCGTGCCGATCCTGCGCGAAGGCGTCTGGCAGCTTTAGTTTCCGGGTACCCTC
>JAWVFZ010000340.1:0-6297 GCA_033855555.1 Solirubrobacteraceae bacterium | reverse complement strand
CGGGTCGTGCTCGACATCACCTCCAAGCCGCCCGGCACGATCGAGTGGGAATAGCTTCCGCGCGGAGCTAGGCTCGGTTTCTGCGGCTCGGAGACCGCATCGTGGAGCGTGACCAGCGGCGCTTCGTCGGACGGGAGGGCGAGCTCGCCATCCTCGAGCGGCTGTTCGGCGACGACCCGCCGTACAGCGTCGTGCACGTCCATGGCCCGGGTGGCATCGGCAAGAGCACGCTGCTGCGTCAGGCCGCACACGAGGGCGAGCGCCGCGGGTGGACGTGCCACTGGGTCGAGGGCCGCGACCTGCCGCCGACGCCCGAAGCGCTCGAGCAGGCGCTCGCGCCGGCGCTGGCCGATGCGCGCCCGCTCGTCCTGCTCGACACCTACGAGCGCATGTCGGCGACGAGCCCGTACCTGCGCGACGTACTGCTGCCCGGCCTTCCGGCAGCAGGCGCCGTGATCATCGCCGGGCGCACGCCGCCGGACGCGGGCTGGTTCTCCAACGGCTGGGAGACGGTCACCACCGACCTCGCGCTCGGGGGCCTCGACGAAGGTGACGCGCTGTCGCTGGTCGCCGCGCTCGGCGTGCCCGGCGGCGAGGCCGCCTCGCGGATCGTGAGGTGGGCTCACGGCAGTCCGCTGGCGCTGAGCCTCGGCGCCGATGCGCAGGTCGCCGGCGCCGCCGAGGACGCCGTCGAGCCGACTGCCGACAAGGAGGTCGTCGCCTCGCTGATCCGGCGCGTCGTCGCCGCCGAGCTGGAGGGCGCGCACCCGCGCGCGCTGGCGGCCGCCACGATCGCCCGCGTCGTGACTCCCGACCTGCTGGCGGCGGTGCTCGCGGGGGAGGGGGACCCGCTGGCCGCGTACGAATGGCTGCGCTCGCGGTCGTTCGTGGAGCCGCTCGGCGGCGGGCTCACCCTCCACGAGGTCGTGCGCCGCGCGATGCTGGTCGACCTGCGCCTCAAGGACGTCGCGCTCGAGCACGAGCTCCGCCGGGGGATCGCCGATCACCTCCACGCCCGCGCCGTGGCCGGCAACGCGCTGCTGATGATCGACCTCGCCCACCTGGTCGAGGAGCCGGTCGTGCGCTGGGGATTCTCCTGGGAGGGCAGCACCCGCTTCCGGGTCGACACGATGGGGCCGGGGGACGCCGTGACGATCGACGCGCTCATGGCCGGCCGTGGGATCCCGGGCTGGATCGACATGACCCGGCGCTTCCTCGAGGAGGCGCCGGAGGTACCGATCGTCGTGCGCGATGTCGCCGGCCAGGTGCTCGGGCACGCGCTCTCGGTGACGCCCGCCGGCGCGCCCGCGGCCGCCGACGAGGATCCGCTGCTGGGGCCATGGCTGAGCCACGCGCGCGCCCAGGACGACCGCCGCGCCGTGCTGTGGCGCGAGTCGCTGGACCACACCCAGGAGCCCGAGCAGGTCGTCCAGGCGATGAACGGCCTGGCGGGCATGTTGCGATCGGGGCTGTCCAACGTGCGCTACGCCTACATGCCGATTCCCCCCCAGGCGCGGCGCGCACTGGAGTTCGCGCGAGCGCTGGGCGGTCGTCACGAGGCGTCGCTGGACTCGTACCTCGGCCCGGCGCCGGTGCAGTGCTGGATCCTCGACTACGGCCCGGGCGGCCTGCTCGGCACGCAGCGTGACTTCGTCTACCGCGAGCTCGGCCTCACGCCACCGTCCGACCCCGGCCCGACAGCGTCCGACGGGCCGGTGGACGCCGAGGCGGTGCGGGCCGCGCTGCGCGACTTCCACAAGCCGCTCGAGCTCGCGCGCAGCCCGCTGGCGTCCGGGACGAGCCCGGTGGAGCGCGCAGAGGCCGTGCGCGCGCGCCTGCGCGGCGCGATCGACCAGGCGTTCGGCGCCTCGGCCGACGAGCAGCTGATGCGTTCCGTGCTCGAGCGCGGCTACCTCGCCCAGGACACGAGCCTCGAATCCGCCGCCCTGGAACTCCACCTCTCCCGGGCCACGTTCTTCCGCAGGCTCAAGCGCGCGGTCGATCGGGTCGTCGCGGTGCTGGCCGGCTAGGGGAGAGGGAATCTCCCGTGACGAAGGTTCTTCGAACCCGTGCCGCGCCGGTCTGGGCTTGGGCCATCTCTGCGTCGCTTGTCCTCGTCTTGCTCGCTCTGTGGCAGGGCAACGGCTACTGGGAGTACTCGGACGGCGTCTACTCGTTGAGTGCCCGCCAGGTCCTCCACGGTCTGGTCCCGTACCACGACTTCGCCGCAGCGCAGCCGCCGTTGTTGTTCTACCTGGGCGCGGGTGCGCTCGCCATCTTCGACGACCCGGTTTCGATCAGGATCGCCATGGCGCTCTTCGATGCCGCCACGTCGCTCATGACTCTGATCGCGGTGCGGCGACTGACGGGTCGCGGGTCGCTGGCATGGGCGAGTGCAATGGTCGTGCTGGTCACGCCCTGGACGCTTCGCGAGCACGCCCAGTTGCTGCCCGAGACGGTGGGCGCGCCGGTCGTTCTCGGAGTCGCGCTGCTCGCCAGCCGCGGCGACCGCGCGCGTTGGGCCGGCCTACTGGGGGCTGTCGCGGTGGGTCTGAAGGTGGCCCTCATCCTGCCGGTGGTCGGCGCGGTCGCTTTGGGTCGCCGCCGGGGGCGGTCCGTGCTTTGGCTCGTGGGCGCGGTGGCCATCGGGGTGCTGGCGAGTCTGGCCCTCTTCGGAACCGACATCTGGACGAACGTGGTCACCGCACAGCGCCAGACCGGCATGTCGTCTCTGCACTACGTCGCCGGCTTGTGGGCGCAGGCGGCATGGAACCTCCTGCCGCTTGCCGTTCCGGCGCTGCTCATCTGGGTGTCTCGAGATCAGATTCGCGACCCCGCGCTGGCCAGGACCCTCCTCGGTGCGACGGGCGGCGGGATCCTTCTGCTGGCCACGCTGTTCAAGCACGGCAGCTCCCTGACGGTCGTGATCGTCATCGAGGCACCGCTCGTATGCTTGGCGGCCTGTGGCGTCGCCGGCCTGCTGAGTTCGAGGCGGACGGCGCTCTGGCCCAAGGCCGCCGCAGCCGGTGCTCTGGCGCTGGGCGCGCTACAGGTGCTCTCGCTCCTTGCAGCACCGGACGATCCCAGGCTGTTCACCAGACCACTCGCGAGCTCGGGACCGGAGCGCGTGCTGTCCCCTGCGGAGGTCGACAGTGCGGCGGGGGCGATTCGAAGCTGTCCCTCCGGGATGACCACCGCGGCGCCCCCGTTTCTCGCGTTTCATGCCGGCCGACAGATCGCCGGTTCCCAACCGGACAGGTTCATCATCGCCGAGGCCCCCGCGCTCGACCGGTTTCTTCAGCGATCCGCTCGGGCGCGCGTGTGCACCGACGGTGCGCCGGCGCCTTGAGATGTGGCGTTTCGTTCTGCCGTCGGCGCTGCTTGGTCTTGTTATCGCCGCGAGCGTCCCGTCGCCCGCCGACGGCGCTTCGGCCGGGCGGGTCGCGGTGAAGGTCGCGCCAACGGCACGAGTCATCGCTCACACGGGCGCGGCGCTGATCAGGGGCACCGTCACTTGCCCGAACCTGACGACCGTCCATCTGCGCCTCCGCGTGACGCAGGCTGGTGGGCCGTTGCCGCTGGCGACATCGATCGACCCGATCGCCGGAGGTCCGGGCGCCGCACCCGGCGGGATGAACGACGCTGATTCGGGACCGATCCGCTGCATGCGCCGAGCGACGCGCTGGCAGCTGCGCATGTTTGCGCGCGGTGGTTCGTTTCACGACGGGAGCGCGCGCGTCAGAGTGCGGATCGGCAGGGCGGTCACAACCAAGACCGTCCCGATCCGCCTTGTGGCCGCGCGCCCGAAGCACCCGCGCTACTACGTGGCGCTGGGCGACTCGCTGGCTGATGGCGCTGCCTCGCCGCCGGGGCAGACCTATGTCCAGGACCTGTTCGCCCACTTCGCACCGACGATCCCGGGCTTCACGCTCGTCAACTTCGCCTGCTCGGGCGCGACGAGCGCGTCGTTGCTCAACGGCGGGGGCTGCAGATACCCCGGCGGCGTCTCACAACTCACGGCCGCTGCGTCGTTTCTGCGCACCCACGCGGCGCAGGTACGGCTCGTGACGATTGACATCGGCGGCAACGACTTCCTGGCGTGCTTGGGGCCCGCATCTGACCCAGCGTGCATGGACCAGGCTCTCGAGACGCTCGAGGCCAACTTGAGGCAGACGCTCACTCGCTTGCGCGCCGCCGTCGGTCCTTCCGCGCCGGTCGTCTCGATGAACTACTTCAACCCCGCGCTGGTGTACTGGTTCGCCGGGTCGGCTGGCCAGGACCGCGCGCGCGCCTCTGTGGCGGCCGCCGCCCGGCTGACTGCGGTCATCAGCGCGTCTATGAGCCCGCCGGATCGCCAGTCGCCGACGTCGCGCGTGCCTTTGCGGCCGAGGACTTCACGCAAGTTCCGGACACCACGTGGGGGCCACTGCCGAGAAACGTCGCTCGAGTCTGTCAGTGGCTCAACACCGCCTGCCCACAGACGCGCGTCGGCGTCGACACCAACGCCGCCGGCTCGCGAGTCATCGCCACGGCGTTCCAGCAGGTAGTTCCACCACTCGCGAAATGACCTCCGGCCGTCACGAATGCTGCCGCGACGGCTCACAACCGGCTGGCGTCAGACCTGGGCGACTGGCACCGGCTGCAGGATGCCCGCCTCGACACCCTCACCCTCGGGGGTGATCAGGATCGCGCCCTCGCCGCTCGCGTAAGCCTCCTCTCCGTGCTCGACGACGTCCATGCCGAGCGACTCTTCGCGCTCGCTGGCACGAAGCGGCATGACGAGCCCGATCGTACGCAGGATCAGGAACGTGACGGCGAAGGCGTACGCCGGCGTCGCGGCCACCGCGAGCGCCTGGTCGGCGAGCTGGCTGGCATTGCCGTAGAGCAGACCGTCGGACACGCCGTTCCACGACTGCTGCGCGGCGAAGCCGATGAAGAGGATGCCGAGCAGCCCCGCAAGCCCGTGCGCCGCAAGGACGTCCAGCGTCTCGTCCAGCCGCGTTCGCGGCCGCCAGAGGATGAACGCGTAGCTGGGCACCGCGGCGATCGCGCCGAGTGCCATCGCCCAGCCCGGGCTGATGAAGCCCGCCGCCGGGGTGATGGCGACGCAGCCGACGACGATCGCCGTGGCGGCGCCGATTGCCGTGACCTTCCGGTCGCGCGCCAGGTCGAGCATGAACCAGACGACCAGCGTGCACGCCGGCGCCAGGAGGGTATTGACGAACGCGAGCACGCTCGCGTTGCCGGTCGAGAACCCGCTGCCGCCGTTGAAGCCGAACCAGCCGAACCACAGCAGGCCGGCCCCCAGCAGTACGAAGAGCGCGTTGTGCGGCAGCAGCGCCTGGCGGCCGTAGTCCTTGCGCGCGCCGACGACGATCGCCGCCGCGAGCCCGGAGAAGCCGGAGGCCATCTCCACCGGCACGCCGCCCGCGAAGTCCAGCGTGCCGCCGTCCTGCAGCCACCCGCCGCCAAAGGCCCAGTGCGCGAGCACCGGATAGACCAACACGGACCACAGCAGGAGGAACAAGAGGAACGCCCGGTAGCGCATGCGCTCGACGACGGCACCCGCAACGAGCGCCGAGGTGAGGATGCAGAACGTCGCCTGGAAGGCAAAGAACAGCAGCTCCGGGATCGCGGTCCCGGCGCGTGGCGTGAAGTCCACGCCCTTGAGGAAGACGTGATCGAAGCCGCCGACGAAGCCGTTGGCGTCGCCGAACGCCAGCGAGTAGCCGATCACCGCCCAGGAAACGGTCACCACGCCGAGCGCGCCGACGCACATCATGAACGTGTTGAGCGTGTTCTTCGACCGCACGAAGCCCGCGTAGAACAGGCCGAGGGCCGGCGTCATCATCAGCACGAGGGCCGTGGCGATGAGCATCCACGCCGTGTCGCCGGCGTTGATGTGGGTCGCGGCCGGCATCACACCGCCACCGGAGTGACTGCGGCCTGGTCGGCCTCGCCGGTCCGGATGCGGATCGCCTGCTCGAGCGGGACCACGAAGACCTTTCCGTCGCCGACCTCGCCGGTCCGCGCGCCCTCGAGGACCGCCTGGATCGTCGGCTCGACGAAGTCGTCGGACACCGCGATCTCGAACCGGACCTTCTCCGACAGCGACATCTTGACGGTCGTCCCGCGATAGGTCTCGACGCGCTCGAGCTCGCCGCCGTGCCCCTGGACGCGGCTGATCGAGACCCCCCGCACGTCCGCGCGGTGCAGCGCCGTCAACACTTCGTTGGCCCGCTCGGGGCGAACGATGCCGATCACGAGTTTCATGACCGGCAGCGTCACGTATGCCGC
>JAWVFZ010000339.1:0-3387 GCA_033855555.1 Solirubrobacteraceae bacterium | reverse complement strand
GGAACCGTCGAGCGTGACAAGCTCGTCGGCCGGGTGGCGGGCGTCTTTCACGTCAGCGCTGCCGAGGCGTACGCCCGCATCACCGAGCTGGCGGCTACGCAGCTGCTGGAGATCCCCGACGGCGACGACTTGGACGTGAAGGTCACGGACGCCGGGCAGCAGCTGCACGGACAGATCCGCGCCGCCGTCACCCAGATCACCCAGCGAATGTGGGGCGACCTGCCGGCCGAGGACCTGGCCACCACGGGCCGCGTCCTGAGCACTGTTCTCGCACGCGCCAACGAGGAGCTGGCTGCCGCCTAGCCAGGTCGGCATCCGTCACGGTCGAATCGCGCGACGTCGAGCGCGTCCGGCACCAGGAAGTACCCGAGCTCCAGCGATGGCCGGAGTCCATCCGAATCTCAGAAGCCGACCGTTTGCCGGATGAGGACGACGTGGATGCGCCCGGGTGGCTCCTGGTGGATCTCGAGGACCTTGCCGACGAAGCTGTTCTGCCCATAGGCGGCGTACGCGCGAGCGTCCTCGAGCTTCAGGCTGTGCTCGACGATCCGCTCGCGTGCTACTTCGAGGTCCGGGACGAGTTTCTGCGCGCCGACGACGAAAATGACATTGGCGGCCCCCCAGACGTAGGAGGCGAGCTGGCTCCCCGATGCCGAGGCGATGACGAGCGTCCCGTCGCTGGTGACGGCATGGACGCTGCCGAGGGCGTAATCGGGCTGGCCGCCGATCGCCTTCATCTCCTGCATTTGCGTCTCGAAGTCGAGCGCGAGCATCCTGTTGCGCGCAGAGTCGTACGGTCCGCCGTCATTGATCGCGTCCGCGATGCCCGTCTCCTGCAGCGTCACCGAGGTGTTGGTCATTACGGAGGAGCCGTCGGGGATGCGGGCGAGGACGGCTTCGCGGGCGGCGTCGAAGTCATCGACGACTTCGACGCTGAATCCGTGCTCCTCGAGCGCAACGACGGTCGCCGTGAGCGTCTCCTCGTCTGGCAATTCGGTGAAGCGATCAGATGTAGGGCGTGTGCTCATGCGCTGAGCGTGAGGCCGGCCGGGCCGGCTCGCATCCGCCCGTGGCCAGTCGTGACGGGTCGGCGCAGCCGCGCTGGCGGAGGTCACCGACCCGTAGCTCGATCCCGACCGCCGCGCCTGGCACCGGGCAGCTCGCGCAACGAGCTCGACCGCGCCCCGTCCAGCGACGCGACGACGCTGCGGCCGCACTGACTGCCCACCCGCACTGTCCACCGGCGGATGCGAGCGCGGCCGGTACGAACCAGACTCGACACCACGCAGCTTCGGCGTGCCAACTGAAGGGAGACCCAACATGTCGGATCGTCCCATCCTGTTCGCTTACGACGGCTCGGACCACGCCAAGGCGGCGATCAACCAGGCCGCCGATCAGCTCGGCAATGGCCGCCGCGCGATCGTCCTGACCGTGTGGCAGCCGTTCGGCGCCGCTTTCGTGGGGGTGGGGGTGGCCCCGTTTGGGCTCGAGGAGGGGATCGAGAACGACGCGCGCCGAGTGGCCGAGGAAGGTGCGAGGCTTGCTAGCGAGGCCGGGTTCGACGCCGAGCCCGCCGTCGAGCGCGGCGACCCCGTCTGGCAGCGGATCGTGGAGGCGGCGGACGAACGCGACGTCGGCATCCTGGTGCTTGGATCGCACGGGAGGACCGGGATGCAGCGCGTGCTGCTCGGAAGCGTGGCCGGGACCGTAGCCGCCCACACCGAGCGCCCGGTCCTGATCACTCACGACGTGGCCCCGGACGTCCAACAGGCGAAGGCAATGTGAGGCAGGCAAGGGCGCTACGACGACTGGCCAGTGGCGGATGCGAGCGCGCCGCGCCGGCCTCACGCTCGAACGCGGCATGTCGGACCGCACGCTGTCGGTGTCGAGCTTTGGCCACATCCTGAGGGCGCCGATCGAGCGCGTCGACATCGCCGACTGGCTCTCGCATCTGCAGACCGCCGAATACCAGCGTTGCTGTCCGTCGGAGCACATCGCGTGCGGCGCGACCACGACCGAGCGCGGGGAGCCGATGTGGATCAACGTCGAGCTGATCGGCGACAGCCTCCTGATCCAGCACTACCTCGGCGAGATCACCGACATCCACCACTGCCGCATGGTCTCCACCTCGGATGTGTTCAGCCCGCAGGGACGCACCACGTGGCACGTGGTGTGGGATCTCAGCGTTGAGCAGCTGGACGATCAGAACTGCGAGTACGTCAACCAGCTGACGGCGACCGCCACGGACGAGTTCCTCGCATTCATCAACGAGTCGGGCATCCCACTCGACCGGGCCGCCGCTGCGCGCCATGCGGCCTCGTCTGCCCATAACGAGAAGGAGACCCCGCTGTTTGCCCAGAGCATCGAACGCCGAGCGCTCGTCGGTACGAGATTCCCGCAATGACGACCGATGCGACCGCGGTCCCGCCGCTCTCAGGATGATCCGCTCGGTTCGCGGGGCCTCCGCTCACATCCGCCCGTGGCCAGTCGTGGGACGGGTCGGTATGCGGTGTAACGTCGCGTGCCGGGCAGATGGCCACACATTCCCCCATCCGAGGACGTGCGGCAGAGCTGACGGGTCGGCGTAGTGAGTGCAACGTGCTCGACCAGCTGATCGAAGCGGTGCGCGCGGGAGAGAGCCGGCGGCTGGTGATGCGTGGCGAGCCGGGTGTCGGCAAGACCGCATTGCTGGAGTACCTGGTCGAGCAGGCGTCAGGCCTGGGGCTGGCCCGCGCCGCCGGCGTGCAGTCGGAGATGGAGGTTGCGTTCGCCGGGTTGCATCAGTTGGTGGCGCCGATGCTGGATCGCCTTGAGCGTCTCCCGGCCCCGCAGCGCGATGCGCTGCGCACGGCGTTCGGCCTCAGTCCGGGGCCGGCTCCGGATCGGTTCCTGGTGGCCTTGGCGGTGCTCAGCCTGCTGGCCGACAGGGCCGAGGAGCGGCCGCTGATCTGCGTGGTGGATGACGAGCAGTGGCTCGATCGCGCCTCGGCCCAGATTCTGGCGTTCGTTGCGCGTCGTCTGGAGGCAGAATCGGTCGGCTTGGTCTTCGCGGCTCGCGGAACGAGCGATGAGTTGGACGGGTTGCCGGAGCTGGTGGTCGAGGGGTTGCGCGAGAGCGATGCTCGCGCGCTGCTGGACTCGGTGCTGACCGCGCCCATGGACGCGCGTGTGCGGGACCAGATCGTCAGTGAGACGCGCGGCAACCCACTGGCATTGCTGGAACTCGTACGGGGGTACACGCCGGCCGAGCTCGCAGGCGGGTTCGGACTGCCCGGCGGGGTGCCGCTCGCGGGGCGGATCGAGGAGAGCTTCCGGCGGCGGCTGGGCGCGCTTCCCTTCGAGACCCGGCGCCTGCTGCAACTGGCGGCGGCCGATCCGGTCGGCGAC
>JAWVFZ010000338.1:0-4206 GCA_033855555.1 Solirubrobacteraceae bacterium | reverse complement strand
TAGGCGATCGCGGCCTCGGCATCCTCGCCGAGCAGCTCCTCGAGCTCCTCGAGCGACCAGACGTAGAACTTGCCTTCCACGCCCTCGGAGTCGGCATCGAGCGCGCTGTAGAAGCCGCCCTCGGGCGCTCGCATCTCGCGCAGCGCCCAGTCCAGCGTCTCCTCGCAGGTGCGGCGCAGGAGCGGGTCGCCCGCGACCTGCCAGCCGTGCAGGTAGGCCCGCGCCAGCAGCGCGTTGTCGTAGAGCATCTTCTCGAAGTGGGGGATCGTCCACTGCGCGTCGACGCTGTAGCGCGCGAAGCCTCCGGCGACCTGGTCGAAGAGCCCGCCCGAGGCCATCGCCCGCAGCGTCGCAAGGCTCATGTGCGTCTCGCCGCGCGCGAGCAGGAACTCGATCGTGGAGGCCGCGGGGAACTTCGGCGCCGCGCCCCAGCCGCCCTGGTGGGCGTCGAACTGCGCCTGCAGGACCGTGACCGCGGCGTCGAGCTCGGCCTGCTGCATCGGCTCCTCGCTGGGCTTGAGCAGCGCACCGCCGGCGAGCCGCTGGGCCATCTGGCCGCCGCGCTCGCGGATCTGGTCGCTGCGCTCGTCCCATGCCTCTGCGACAGCGCCCAGGATCTGGCGCCAGGAGGGCATCCCGTGCCGCGGCTCGGGCGGGAAGTACGTGCCGCCGTAGAACGGGACCTGCTCGGGCGTGAGGAACGCGTTGAGCGGCCAGCCGCCCTGACCGGTCATGGCCTGGACGGCCTCCATGTAGATGGCGTCGACGTCGGGTCGCTCTTCGCGGTCGACCTTCACGCACACGAACAGCTCGTTCATCAGCTGCGCGGTCTCGGGGTCCTCGAAGGACTCGCGCTCCATGACGTGGCACCAGTGACACGACGAGTAGCCGATCGAGACGAGCAGCGGCCGGTCGCGCTCGCGCGCGCGGCGCATCGCCTCCTCGCCCCACGGCAGCCAGTCCACCGGGTTGCCGGCGTGCTGGAGCAGGTACGGCGATGTCTCGCGAGCGAGGGCGTTGGCCACGCCCGGAGGCTACCCGCGGCGCAGCGCGGGCAACGGCGGCAGTGCGAAGGGCCACTGGCGCAGCGTCCGGGCTCGCGCCGCCGACGCCTTCAGCTGGATCCGGCGGCCCCCGAGGCGCCCGGAGACCGAACCGCTCGGATGGAAGGTGAGCGACCCGCGCGGCGTGCCGCGCCCGGAGACGTTCACCGTCGTGGTGCTGCTGGTGGCCAGGTGGTACAGGCCCGAAACGACCACCCGAGGCACGTAGGCGGTGCGGACGAGGCGGATCCCGCTGGCGGTATAGCGGGCGTAGCCGGCCCGCAGGCCGCCCACACGCGATCCCGTGTTCGGGCTGTGGCCGGCGTCGAGGGCGTCGCCGATGAAATGGCGGCGCACGTCGTCGAGCGTCTGCGCGACGGCGTCGATCGTCTTGAGGGTGCGGGTGCTCCCGGGTGCCCGCGACAGCTTCGACGGGGCGACCGGGGTGGGGGGGAAGAGGTTCTCGGTGGGCGCGCACGGGGCCGGCTGCCGGCCGGCGAAGAAGGCGCTCACCGCATCCTGTCCGCAGGTCGACAGGTCGCTGCCCAGGACCGAGTGACCCGTGTGCGGGATCGCCACGACGGTCGCTCCCGGGATCTGCGTGGCCAGATCCTGCCCGTCCTCCAGCGGCGTGCGCAGATCGGCCTGGCCCTCCAGCACGAGCGTCGGGACCTGGGGCAGCGGGCCCGGCGCGGGCGGGGGCGGTGCGGCGACGGGCCATCCGACGCACAGCGGGACCAGTTCCCCGAGCAGCGCGGCCGTGCGGTTGAAGGGGCGCAGCGAGGCCGCGGCGAGCGCCTTGGACGCCGCGGTGGCCTGCGTCAGGCGCGCGGATGCGGCGGCCGCGCGGTCCCATGGGAAAGCCGTCTCCTCGCAGCGTGTGGCGGCGAACAGCGCGTCGCTGTCGGCCGGCGTGGCGGTCTGCAGTCCCTGGATCTCGTTCAGCCCGGCGGCCCGCGCGCGCAGGCGCAGGAGCGGCGCCGGGTCGCCGCGCAGGGCGCTGTGGACGGAGCTCGGCAGCTCTGAGCGCAGCGTCGGGTTGATGTCACCCGCCAGCGCCACCTGCAGCATGTCGAGGTCGTCCATCGAGAGCTTGATGCGGTGGCCGCGGCCGTCGACGACGGATCCAGTCAGGTTCTTGCGGGCGAGCTTCGAAACGAGCGTGGTGAGCTCGCCGACCGGGTTCGACGTGACGCCGGCGCAGTCGCCGCCGGCGCAGAGGTCGGCGAGGACCCGCCTGATGGCGGTGAACGTGGAGCGGTGAAACGGGTCGGGGCCGCCCGGCTCGACGACCGAGTCCAGGATCAGGCCGTCGACGTGCTCCGGGTAGCGCGCGGCGTAGGCGGTCGCCACCTTCGTGCCGTAGGAGACGCCGTAGATCGTCAGCTTGTCGTAGCCCGAGGCCTGGCGGATCGCCTCGATGTCCTCGACGCTGTCCGGCGTGGTGAAGAAGCCCCGCGCGGGCCCGAGCTGCTCGGCACAGCGGCGCGCGGCGGTGACGATCGAGCTGGTCGAGGGCGAATCCAGCGCGGCGCACTTGAGCGCGTTCGAGGCGCCCGTGCCGCGCTGGTCGTAGACCAGCAGGTCGCGGTTCGCCAGGCCGGCGGCCATCGCGGAGGCGAAGTCCTGGGCGAGCGGCAGTGCCGCCTGCCCGGGGCCGCCCGCGAGCGCGAGCAGCGCCGTGTGGCCGGGGTTGGAGGCCGCCACGGCGCGGGTGATCGACAGCGTGATCGTCCCGGGCACCGCGCTCGTGCGATCCACAGGCACGGTCAGCGTGCCGCACTCGAAGCCGATCCGGTTGGGACACGGCGAGTAGTCCACGGCAGCGGTCGCCTCGGCGGGGGCGCCGAGGGCCGCGCAGAGCAGTCCTCCCAGGAGCAAGCGGCGGGCGCGCATCCAGGGACCAAGGTAGCGTGACCGGGCATGTCGCATCATCGCCAGCCTGTGACCGCGATCAGCGCGCCCGCCGCGATCGGCCCCTACAGCCACGCGGTCACCGCCGCGGGCCTTCTCTTCTGCTCCGGCCAGATCCCGCTGGACCCCGAGACCGGCGAGCTCGTCGGTGCGACGCCCGCTGCGCAGGCGATCCGCTGCCTCGACAACCTGCAGGCCGTCTGCGCCGCGGCCGGCGCCACGCTTGCAGACGCCGTGAAGCTCACCGTCTACATGACAGACCTCGGTGCCTTCGCCGAGGTCAACGACGCCTACGCCGGCTACTTCCCGGCCGATCCGCCCGCGCGCGTCGCGGTCGGGGTCGCGGCGCTGCCGAAGGGCGCAGAGGTCGAGATCGACGCGATCATCGCCCTCCCGGGGTAGGGCGCCGATGGACGTCACGGCCGAGGACGTGCTCCGCGCCCGCGCCGCCGTCAGCGACGTGGCTCGCCACACCCCGGTCCTCCCGTCGGCGACCCTCAGCGAGCGCTCCGGCGCCACCGTCCTGCTCAAGGCCGAGTCGCTTCATCGAACCGGCTCGTTCAAGATCCGCGGGGCGCTGAACAAACTCGCCGCGGTCGGCGAAGCGTGCAGCCGCGGTGTGGTCTGCGGCAGCGCCGGCAATCACGCCCAGGCGCTCGCATTTGCCGCTCGCGCCCGCGGCGTTCGCTGCGAGGTCTTCATGCCCGCCGACGCGTCGATCGGCAAGTCGGAGGCGACCGCTGCGCTCGGCGCGACGGTGCGCCTTCGCGGCGCGTCGGTGGATGAGTGCCTGGTCGCCGCGCACGAGCGTGCGGCCGAGACAGGCATGGTCTTCGTCCATCCGTTCGACGATCCCGACGTGGTCGCCGGCCAGGGCACGCTGGGACTCGAGCTGCTCGAGGACGTGCCGGACCTCGCGAAGGTCATCGTCCCGCTCGGGGGCGGCGGGCTCACGAGCGGGGTCGCCGTCGCGATCAAGGCGGCGCGCCCCGACGTCGAGATCGTCGGTGTCCAGGTGGAGACCGTCGCGCCGTTCCTCGAGTCGCTCCGGCGCGGCGAGCCGGTCGACGCGGCCCAGGCGCTCACCATCGCCGACGGCATCGCCGTCAAGCGCCCCGGAACCTTGACGCTCGAGCTGATCGGGCGCTTGGTCGACGACGTCGTGGTCGTACCCGAGGACGACGTCGCCGAGGCGATGGTGCTGTTGATGGAGAAGGCCAAGCTCGTGGTGGAGGGGGCAGGGGCCGTC
>JAWVFZ010000337.1:0-4128 GCA_033855555.1 Solirubrobacteraceae bacterium | reverse complement strand
GAGCGCCTGTCGCGGCGCGACGACCTCGTCGAGCTGGTTCGCAGCAAGGTCGAGGTGATCCACTGGGGCGGCGCGCACATGGACGCCGATACGCGCCACCTCTACCGCACCGACGTCTTCCCCCGGGTGAAGGTCCACGGGATGTACGGGAGCACGATGGTCCTCGGCGGCGCCGGCGAGCGACTGGGGCTCACCGACGACGACCCCTGCGTCTTTGACCCGTTCTCGCCATACGTGACGTTCTCGGTCGTCGATGCGCAGACCGGGGAAACGGTTCCCTACGGCACGCGCGGCCAGGTGGTCATGAACCACATCAGCAGGTCGTTCCTGCTGCCCAACAACCTCGAGCGCGACATGGCCACGAGGATCAAGCCTCCCGAAGGCCAGGTCGGCGACTCGGTCGGCGACGTGACTCCCGTCGTGGAGTTCGACGACCAGGTTGTCATCGAGGGGGTGTACTGATGGCTGCCACCGCTGAGCTGATCACCCTGGATGCGCTGGGCCCCGCGGGCAGCTACCACGCGCGCACCCGGCTGGCGATCTCCGACGTCGCCGGCAATCCGGTGGCCGAGCTGAGCATGGTGCCGCGGCTCTTCGTGACCCGCGCCATGGCCGCCTTGCACAAGGCCGACACCCTGCCGGTCGACGAGCGCCTCGCCGCCCTCGCCCGCGCCGCCGAGGCCTACCTCAACGAAACGGTCGACGGACTGTCGGCCGCCGAGTACCAGCGTCTCGTCAGCCGCGTCTGCGGGCTGCCGATCTCGGTGGTGCGCGCCGCTGCCGAGGCCACCGCCCGCGGCGCCGCGGAGGCCTACCGCAGCGAGCAGTACGCCCGCCCGATCGGAGCCGTCGGCAACTGGCGCGACCCGCTCACCCGCACCGGGCGAGCGGTGTGGACCAGGCGCGGGGAAGTCTTCGCCGTGCACGCGCCCGGCAACAGCCCGGCGGTGCACTCCATCTGGCTCGAGGCCCTGGCGCTCGGCTACCGCGTGGCCGTGCGACCTTCGCGGCGCGAGCCGTTCACCCCGCACCGGTTGATCTCCGCGCTACGGTCGGCCGGATTCGGCGACGACCAGGTGGTGCTGCTGCCGACCGATTACGACGCCGCCGACGAGATCCTGCGCGGCGCGGATCTGGCGATGGCCTATGGCGGCGAGGACGTCATGCGCAAGTACGCCGCGCAGTCCCACATGCTGCCGCAGGGGCCGGGACGCTCGAAGATCCTGCTGACCGCCGACGTGGATTGGCGCGATCACCTGGACATGATCGTCGACTCGATTTCGCATGGCGCCGGGACCGCCTGCGTGAACACGACGGCGGTGTTCGTCGAGGGCGATCCCGGTCCTGTCGCGGACGCGATCGCGCAGCGGCTCGGCGCCATCCCAAGCCTGCCTCCGGAGGATGAGGATGCGCTGCTGCCGGTGCACCGGGTTGCCGATGCGCGGAGGATCGAGCAGCACCTGCTCGCCCAGGCCGCGGGCACGACACCGTGGCTGGGCGGCGACGGGATCGTCGACGAGCTCGGCGACGGCAGCGCCGTACTGCGGCCGGCGGTGCACGAGCTCGCGCGGCCCGACGCCGAGCAGGCACGCGTCGAGCTGTCCTTCCCGTGCGTCTGGGTCGCCCCTTGGACACGCGACGCCGGACTGGCGCCGTTGAAGGACACGCTCGTGCTGACCGCGGTCACGCACGACGAGCGGCTGCTCGATTCGCTGCTCGCCGACCCGTCGATCAGCAACCTCTACATCGGCGATCACCCGACCTACTGGCTCGAGCCGGGCATCCCGCACGACGGCTACCTCGCCGACTTCCTCATGCGCACCAAGGGCGTGATCCGCGGCTGAACTGAGGCAGCGCCCCGGCGGCTACGGCGCGAGGCGGCTGAGCCGACCGGCGTAGCACGCCGAGGCGTGTTCCTCCCGATCGAGCGCCGCGGCGTAGGCGGCGAACGCGAGCGTGGCGTCCACGCGGGGGGCTCTCGTCCAGCGACGGTAGGCGTCGCACACGAAGCTGCATTCCGTGCGCCAGGCGACGTAGGCCTCGATGACCTCGTCGACCAGCCGGGTTCGTCCGAGCGCCTTCACGTCACTTGAGAAGGAGCTCGCGCCCGACCGAGACGTGGTGCTTCGCGACGTCGCGCGTGAACCGGGCCTGGGCCGCGGCGGCCGTCGCGATCCAGTCGACCTCCGCCTGACTCGCGGCCTGCTCCTGATAGCTGGCGATCGAGTCCAGCGTCTTCTCGTACATGTCGAGGACCATCTCGGCGGCCGCGCGGGTGGCGTCGAGGATCTGCTCGTTGAACTGCCCGAGCAACTGCGTCGGCTCCATCATGGAAGGGGGCTGGCCGGTGTTGAACATCGTGGTGTGACTCCTTGTCTGAGTTGTGGCAGAAGATCGTGGTCAGTCGACGCGCAGGATGAGGGCGTCGCCCTGGCCGCCGCCGCTGCAGATCGCGGCGCAGCCCAGGCCGCCGCCACGGCGGCGCAGCTCGTGGACGAGGGCGCCGAGGATCCGCGCGCCGGACGCTCCGATGGGGTGGCCGAGTGCGACGGCGCCGCCGTTGACGTTGACGCGATCCTCGTCGATGGCGAGCATCCTGATCGTGTTCAGCGCGACCGATGCGAAGGCCTCGTTGACTTCCCACAGATCGATGTCGCCGGCCTGCAGCCCCGCCTTCTCCAGCGCCTTCTTCGCGGCTCGCGCCGGCGTGGTCGCGAGGTAGGCGAAGTCATTGGCCGACTGGGCGTGGGCGACGATCTCGGCCAGCGGCGCCTTGCCGTTGGCGGCCGCCCATTCGTCGCTGGCCAGCAGCAGCGCGCCGCCGCCGTCGTTGACTCCGGGGGAGTTGCCGGCGGTATGCGAGCCCTCCTTGCCGACCAGCCCGGGCAGCGTCGCCAGGCGCTCGAGAGTGGTGTCGCGGCGCGGGCCCTCGTCGACCTCCACCGTCGTGTCGCCCTTGCGGCCCTTCACGGTCACCGCGACGATCTCCTCGAGCATCCGGCCGTCATCGGTCGCTGCAACAGCACGCTCGTGCGAACGCAGCGCCCAGCGATCGAGGTCCGGGCGCGTCAGCTCGAGCTCGTCTCCGACGTCGGTGGCCTCGTCGAACATCTGACGGCCACTGAACGGATTGGTCAAGCCGTCGTGGACCATCGCGTCAAGCGCCTTGGCGTCGCCCATCCGGTAACCGAAACGGGCCTCGGGCAACAGATATGGCGCCCGTGACATCGACTCCATCCCGCCGCCGACCCCGACCTCGACGTCGCCGGCGCGGATCGCCTGATCAAGCAGCACCGACGCGCGCAAGCCCGATGCGCACACCTTGTTGATCGTCTCGCTGGAGACCTCCTTGGGGATCCCCGCTTTGATCTGCGCCTGACGCGACGGGACCTGCCCCTGACCGGCCTGCAGGACCTGACCCATCACCACGTGCTGGACCTGGTCGGGCTTCACGTCGGCGCGCTCGAGCGCCGCGGCGATCGCCGTCGCCCCTAGCTCGGTCGCATCGATCGTCGACAGGCCGCCGCCGAGCTTGCCGATCGGCGTGCGGGCAGCTCCGAGAATCACAGTCTTTGCCATGGACGCGAGCCTAGGTTTGTCCAACCGGGGCTCCCAGCGACCTCGGGACAGATCATCCCGCACCTTCGGCCACCGCTCGGAGGCGGGGCCTCCGCCGAGCTCAGTAACGGCGGCGCCCGAGCATCGGAAGCAGGAAAAGGGGGAGGAGCAGTGCGGCGGCGGGGATGGCGAGCAAGAGCGTGAGCCCGTGGTGACCCCCGCCGGCGCCCGCGCTGAGAGGAAGGGTGCCGTGAGGCACGACTCCGCTCGCGAGCGGAAGCCTGGGCGCTGGCGCGCGCGGCTCGCCCAGCGCGACCGCGTGATGCTCGGCCACCGTGTCGTGGTGTCGTGCTTGTGGCGCGGCGCGATGGGACACCAACGGTGGCGCGGCCGGTACGGCGGGGCGCGGGGCGACAGCGGCCGGCGCAGGAGGCGCTGGGGCAGGTTGTGCGGGAACGGGGCTCGGCGGGGGCGATGGGGCCGGTGTGGCGGGGTGGGAGCCCGCGCCGCGTGACGGTGAAACGGACGGCATCGGAGCGGGAGGCGCGGCCGGAGCGGGGGCCGGTGGCG
>JAWVFZ010000336.1:0-2502 GCA_033855555.1 Solirubrobacteraceae bacterium | reverse complement strand
GGTGATGTAGCGGCCGAAGCGCACCTGCCCCAGGTGGCGGATCAGCAGCGGCGCCGCGGCCAGCGAGAGCACCAGCGCGAGCACGTACCCGGCCGTCCGCAGGGCGCTCCCTCGAAGCGCTGCGGGGCCGGCGGCGGGCGTGTCGAGGAGGTCGGGCGCGCCGAGGACCGCCTCGGCGGGCGGCGGTTCGCGGCCCGGCCCGACATGCCGCTCGGTCATGGGTCGAGCGTGGTGCTCAGGCGTAGCTCCCGAGCCATCTCCGCCACCCCGTCGGCCAGGGACACGCGCGGAGAGAACCCGACCTCGCGCGACAACCGATCGACATCCGCGACAAGCATGTGAGGATCCCCGGGGCGCTGCGGCAACGCACCTAGCTGCACGAGGTCCGGGCGCCCGCACGCCTGCCCGATGAACTCCACGACGTCGCGCAGCGCCACCCCCTCGCCCGACGCAATGTTCACCGGGCCTGTCACATCACTCCCGGCGAGGGCGGCAAACGCCGCGCCGACATCGTCGACGTGCAGAAAATCGCGGATCTGCGTGCCGTCGGTCGTGCGGGCCGGCTCACCGCGCAGGAGCGCCCGCATCACGGATGCGAAGAGGCGATCGCGCCCCTCGTCAGGCCCGTAGAGAAAGAACACGCGCCCCCAGGCAAGCTCCAAGCCCTCCTGTCGCGCATAGGCGTCCGCGATCTCCTGGAGACCATTCTTCGCCGCACCGTAGAGCGTCGCCGGGCGCAGCGGCGTCTCGCGCTCGCGGAGCACCCCGTCGGTTCCCGTCCAGTCGTACTCTGCGCAACTGCCCGCCATGACCGCGCGCCGGCCGCCAACCGCCACGAACTTCCGCAGAAGGGCCAGCGAGGCCTCGACCCAGCACACGTTCTCGGGCGCCGTCCAGAACTTCCCGTGCTCCGTGCACCAAGCCAGATGCACCAGCGTCTCCGGCTGGACGTCCGCGACGACCTCCGGTGATGCCAGCAGGTCGGCGGCATGCCATGAGACCAGCCCAGCCCCGCCGCCCGCCTCGCGGCAGACGGCGTGGACCTCGTGGCCCGCCTCCACGAGCCGATCGACCACACGCCTGCCGATGAACCCGCTGGCGCCGGTGACGAGGATCCGGCTCACGGACGGAAGTCGGGGTAGGAGCGATCGCGCTCGGCGATGATCCGCTCGCCGGCCGGCTCGGGCCAGTCGATGCCGAACGCCGGGTCGTCCCAGCGGACGCCGCTGGCCGCCGCGGGCGCGTAGACCTCTCCCATCATGTAGGTCACCTCGCAATCCTCCGACAGCGTCTGAAATCCGTGGGCCATGCCGGCCGGGATGTAGTAGCCGAGGCGATTGCCGGCGGTCAGCTCGACGGCGTGCCAGCGGCAGTACGACGGCGATTGCGGCCGCAGGTCGACGGCGACGTCCCAGATCGCGCCGCGCACGCAGCGCACGAGCTTGGCCTCTTCGTTGGGCGACGTCTGGAAGTGCAGGCCGCGCAGCGTGTCCCGGCGGGCGTTGAAGGACGCGTTGCACTGGACTCCCACGGCGGCCAGTCCGCGGGCGGCGAACTCCTGCGCGTCGTAGGTCCGCGCGAACCAGCCGCGCTCGTCGCCAAGCAGGTCGAGCTCGATGACCCATGCGTCTGCCAACGGCGTTTGGTTGAACCTCACCGGGCCTCCCTGTCCAGCTCGGCGACCACCCGCGCCGGCGCGCCGACCGCCACGGACCGGTCCGGCACGTCGTCGCGCACCACCGCGTGCGCGCCGATCACGGCGCCGCGGCCGATGCGAACCCCCGGGAGGACGACCACGTGCTCGGCCAGCCAAGCGCCGTCGCCGATCTCCACGGGCGCCAGGTCGTCGAGGGCCTGGTCGCGGACGGGGATGCCGGCATCGCTGCGCCCGTGGTTGTGATCGGTCACGTGCACCCCGCGCCCGATCAGCACCGACTGCCCGAGTCGCACGCTCACGGCGGCCGAAAGCACCGAGTAGCCGGTGATCATCGTGCGATCGCCGATGGCCAGCCGCACCTCGGCGTCGTCTTCGGCGTGCAGAAGGCATCCGGGCCCGATCAGCACGGAGTCGCCGATCGCGATCCCGCGGGGGTTGCCGACCTGCAGCGGCAGCTGGAGCCGGCAGCCGACGCCGAAGCTGGCGAACGATCGCGCGAAGAGGCGTGTCGCCACGCGGTCGCGGAGTCCCTGGACCCGGACGTACAGCGCGAGCCAGTCCAGACCGCGAGCCTCCCGGGCGTCCATCTCAGAACAGCTGGAGCTCGGGTGCCCGCGCCGCGAACATCCCGCCCCACTCCCGGATGAAGCTCAGCTGCTCCATGATCTCCTCGCGCAGGTTCCACGGGAGGATCAGGACCACGTCGGGCTTGTCCTCGCGCAGCACGTCGGGCGAGCGGATCGGGACGTGGGTCCCCGGCAGCAGGTGGCCCTGCTTGTGTGGGTTGAGGTCGCACGTGTAGTCCAGGAAGTCCTGGCGCACACCGCAGAAGTTCAGCAGCGTGT
>JAWVFZ010000335.1:0-3841 GCA_033855555.1 Solirubrobacteraceae bacterium | reverse complement strand
TCACGAGGCTGTTGGGCAAGAGGCGGCGCACCGTCCCGTCATAGCCGCCCAGCCGGGGCAGTCAGGACGACCAGGTCAGGCGCGGTACAGCGTGACGTTCTGGTCGAGCCTGCCGCCCGCGAATCCCTGCGGCCGGCCGCCCTGCGCGTCGAGGTAGGCGAGCTGGCGCGAGATGTCGCCGAGCGGCCCGTCGGCGACGTGGTCGAGCATCCAGGTCCGCAGCGCGACGCCCCCGCCCGGTGTGGCGACGACCTGCAGCGCGCGCGCCTGCTGAGGGTGGTCGATGAGCGAGGCGGTGCTGATCAGCCAGTAGCCGCCGCCGGCGGTGTGGCGCGGGACGATCCGGTTGCGATGCGTGTGACCCCAGATCACCGCGAGTACGCGACGGTGGCGGTCGAGCACGCGCAGCACGGCGCCGCCGCCGGTGGTGCTGGTGAGCGGCTGATGGCAGAACACCAGCACCCAGCGCTCACCCGCGGTGGCCAGCTGCTCGGCGAGCCACTGCGACTGGCCGGGGTGCACGATGCCGCCCGATCCGCCGTCGCGGCGGACGAGGTCGAGCACGACCAGGCGCAGGTGCTCGCCGACGTCCACGCCGTAGTCGAGCAGCGCTCCGCTCGCCGCGAGCCCCGAGACGCCGCGCAGCCGCGCGATCACCTCGGCCACGGCGAGCTCGCGCCGAGCGGCGTCGGCGGTCACCCGGACGCCGGCTTCTGCCGCGAGCTGCTCGATGAGCGAGTTGAGTGGCCCGGGATCTGCGATGCCGTCAGGCGAGGCGGCCGAGGTCGCCGCCCGGACGGACGTCCGCAGCTGCGCGGGCAGCTCCCAGACCGCGTGGTCGCCGACTGCAACCACGCGCGTCAGGGCGCTCGGCGCGACGATGCCCTGCACGAGCAGGTCGTGGTCGCCCAGCACCGGGTAAGTGCGCGCCACGGTGATGCCCCGAGCGCGGAACGGCTCCGTGGCCCGCTCGAGCATCCCGGGATGGCGTGGGGCGTCGAGGTCCGGGCGGTAGTAGAAGGAATCAGGGTTGCCTGCCCGCTGCACCCCCTGGTACCCGGGAGCGCCGCTGCCCGGCTCGACCCGCCCGCCGTGCAGCACCGCGAGCGCACGCGCGAGCTCGTTGGCCTGGACGTTGTCGATGAGATCGCCGCCCTGGATCACGGCATCGGGCGCGAGCTCGTCGATCGCGCGCACCGCGCCCGCCAGGACGTGCGCGGTGAGCGTCTCGTGCGGACGGAAGGTCGAGCTGAAGGGCGAACCCAGGCGGGCGAGGAAGGGCACGCGAGCCGGCGACTCGGCGTCGAGCACGTGCGCGTCGGTGACGTGGGCGAACGTCCCGAGCACCGCGGTCGGCGCGGCTCGCGGAGCGAGCTCGGTGCGGTCGATCAGCGGGATCCCGTCGGCCACGCGCAGGATGCCGCTGCCGGCCGGGTCGCGCCAGGTGCTGTGCAGCGTCGAGCCGCTCGCCGACGGCCGCGCGCCACCGCCGCAGGCGCTCAGCCAGAGCGCGAGCGCGCCGCCGCCCAGTCCGGCGAGCGCCTGGCGGCGGGTGATCGCGGGTTCGTTCACGGCAGCCCTGCCACGATCTGCTCCCTGCACGCGCGGCGCGCCACCCACCACACCGCGACCGCCGCGAGCAGCGCCAGGCCCACGACGACCAATGCGATCTCGCCCGGTCCGGCCGAGAGCGCAAGCGACGCGTAGCCGGCCGCGATGTGGCCCATCTCCGGGCCGAGAACCAGCCGCTCCAGCAGCACCGCGACAAGCGCCGCCGGCGCGACCACCGCGAGCGCCGCGCCCGCGAGCAGCGAGCCCACCGCGCCGCGGCCGGCCCCCGCCGCGCGCAGGACCGCGATCGTGCCACGACGCTCCTGCGCAGTCAGCGCGAGTGCCTGGATCAGCGTGTACAGGCAGACGAGCCCATCGATCACGGCCACTGTCCGCAGGACGGCGGTCAGGGCGCTCACCAGCGCGTTCCCGTTGCCCGTGATCGTCCGCGTCCTCGAGACGCTCGCACCCCCGAGCCGGGACGCGACGCCGGCGGCATCTGCGCCCGGCCGCAAGCGGATGGCGATCTCCTCGTCCGCTGCCGGGTCGTGGGCGAGCAGCGCGGCCGCGGGGACGTAGGCGACCCGTCCGTCATGGTCGAGCGCGCTGACGATGCCCGCGACCCGCAGGCGCAGCTCCGCACCGCTCGGCAGCGCCAGCGCCAACGTGGACGACACGCTCAGGCCGAGCGCCTGCGCCAGGCCGCTTCCGACCTCCGCCTCGCCGGTGCCGCGCAGGCGCCGGCCCGCTACGAGCGGCGGCGATTCGAACGTGACGTGATCGCCCGGGTAGGCGATCACGTCGACCGTCTCGCCGAGCGAGAAGGAGTCGACCGCCGTCAGCTGGTAGCGCGGCGCCGCCGCGGCCACGCCCGGGATCCGGCGGATCTGGTCTGTGGCCGATGGAGGCAGTGAGGCGGTCAGCTGGTAGCGGCGGCCGAGCGACGCGGGGTCGTTCTCGAGCGTCGAGAGCTCGCTTGCCAGCGCGAGCATCAGGAGGACGAACGCCGCGGAGATGCCGAGCATGGCGAGCGTCGCCGCGAGGCGCACGCGGCGCGCGGCGACGAGCCTGGCCCCGAGCCGGACCAGCCCGCCGCGGCGGGGGCGCGAAGCGGAGTGGCCGGTGGCGTGCAGCTCGGCGCCGCGCAGCAGCTCGACAGGCGGGCGCCCGGTCGCTCGCCACGCCGGCCACGTGCCGGTCAGCAACGGCAGCAGCGTCGCGACCGCCAGGCAACCCAGGAGCGGGAGCCAAAGTGCGCCCCCGGGACCCCGCTGGTTGAGCAGCGCCAGCAGGCGATCGTCAGGGCCGCTTGCCACCAGCGCGCCGGCCGCCACCCCGAGCCCAGCCGCGGGCACGGCGACGATCAGCGTCTCCAGTGCCGAGATAAGCGCCACATGGCCGCGCGTGGAGCCGATCGCGCGGCTCACGCCGATCGCGCGCAGCCGGCGCTGCACCTCAGCGCGCGCCGCGGCGGCGAGCATCACGCCGGCGGTCAGCAGCGCGATCACCGATAGCGCGCCGAGCAGCGCGATCACGATGCCGGCGGCCTGGTCGAGCAGGACCCGGACGCCGCTGCGCGTGATGAAGCGCAGTCCGTGCAGGCCGTAGCCGGTGGCGCGGGCCTGGACGAGCACCGCGTCGAGCTGCGCCGGATCGCGCAGCCAGATCTTCGCGAGGTTCACAACGCCGGAGGCGGGGAACTGCCGCTGACGCCCCGCGCGCACTGCGTACAGCCGCGGCGCGGCGAGCGGGTAGGCGACGTTGTCGGGCGCCTGGGCGAGCCCGACGATGCGCTGCGGCCCGTATCCCCCGACGTCGATCGGATCGCCCACGTGCAGGCCCCAAGAGCCGGCGACGCCCTGCTCGAGCACGACGCCGCCGCCCGCGGCCGACAGGTCGTGCCCGGCGACGATGGCGTAGCCGTGCCTGCCCGGGCCGAGCACCTCGACCACGCCATTGGTACTGCCGTGCGTGCCGGCGGACAGCGGAACTCCTGTGGACTCGTCGATCAAAGTGAATGCGGCGACGTCCGGCAGCGCGGAGATGCGGCGCCCGATCGTGGCGGCCTGCCGGCTGTCGAAGCGCGCGATCACGTCGGGCAGGTCCGCGGCGTCCGCGCTGCGCGAGAAGCCGGTGGCCAGCCCGTAGCCGACCGTCGTCGCCGTCGCGAGCATCGCGGCGGCCATCGCAATCCCCAGCGCCGCGAGCACGGCACGTTGGCGTCGCGCGCGCACGCCGTGCAGCGCGTCGCGCAGCGCGCTCACGGCAGGGAGCGCCGCCGGCGCACGCC
>JAWVFZ010000334.1:0-2777 GCA_033855555.1 Solirubrobacteraceae bacterium | reverse complement strand
ACAACGACGCCGACGACGTCGAGCGCCTTCTCACCGCACTCGAGCGGCTCTGACGGCCTCGCCGAGCGTCCGGATCGAGCGCTCGGTGATCGGGCTCACCACGAGGATCACCTCGTCGGCGCCGGCGTCGGCGAGCTCCTGTATTCGCGCCGCGATCTGATCGCTCGAGCCCTCGATCGGCGGCGCATCGTCAGTGACCGGGCGCTCGTCGGCGTCGCGGTCGAGGACCACGAACGCACACGCACTGCGCGTGATCTCGTCGGGTGCGCGGCCGGCGTCGCGTGCCGCCGCACTGATCCTCGCGTTGAGCGTCGCGAAGCCCTCCGCCGTGTTCCCGTAGTCCGCGTACCAGGTGTTCCACGCGTCCACGTGCGGCAGCGCGCAGCGCAGCATCCGCGGCCCGTTACTGCCGATCATCAGCCGCGTGCGGTGCTGGGCCGGCGGCAGCAGCACCGCTTCGTCGGCCGAGTGGAACTCGCCCGCGAAGGTGACGCGCTCTCCGGCCAGCAGGCCGCGGATGATCGTGAAGGCGTCCTCGAAGCGCGCGACGCGACGATCGAACGGAATGCCAAACGCGCGGAACTCCACCTCGTTCCAGCCGGCTCCGAGCGCGAGGACGAAGCGCCCGCCGCTGATCTCCGTCAGCGTCGCGGCCATCTTGGCGAGCACAGCCGGCGGGTGGAACCCCGCGCACGCGACGAGCGGGGCGAGGTCCACTCGCTCGGTGACCGCTGCCAGCGCGGCGAGCAACTCCCAAGCGCTCCAAGGCCCGCGCTCCGGGCGTCCGTCCCCGCGGTAGAGCAGATGGTCGCCGAGGAAGATGCCGTCGAAGCCGGACTCCTCGGCGGCAACCGCCATCGCGCGGTACTCCGGCCAGCGAACCTCGCGCTCGACCTCGGGAAGCTGGATGCCGATGCGGGTCATGGGCACGGCAGCCTACGCCGTCCTCAGGCAGCGGTCGGGACAATGCTCAGCTGCAACGCGAAGGGCCGGGGCGGACATATAGGGGCAATGCGACGACGAGACGAGGGCGATCCACCGGGCGCCGCGGAAGCGAGGTTCGCCGCGCTATACCGCGACCACGCCCGCGAGGTGCTCGCCTATGCGGTGCGCCGTGGCGCGAGCGCCGAGGACGCCGCCGACGTCGTCGCCGAGTCGTTCCTCGTCGCCTGGCGGCGCGGCCCGGACGTCCCGAGCGGTGACGCCGCCCGGCTGTGGCTCTACGGCGTCGCCCGCCGGACGCTCGCCAACCAGCGCCGCGGCGAGCGTCGCCGCACCCGCCTCGCAGCACGCATGCGCGCCGAGCTGCCGGCGGTCCTCGCGGCATCCCTCCCCGCGCCGACGGCCGCCGATCACGAGGTCGTCACGGCGATCACAGCGCTGGGCGAGAGCGACCGCGAGGTCCTCCTGCTGTCGGCCTGGGAGCAGCTGTCCCCCGCCGAGATCGCAGAGGTCCTGGCGATCTCCCCGATCGCCGTCCGCAGCCGGCTGCACCGCGCGCGCCAACGCGTGCAGGCCCAGCTGGGCAGTCCCGCCGCCGGCACCGCTTCCGTCCCACCCGCCCTGGAACCCGAGAAGGCGCGATGACCCTCACCGATCTCGACACCCTGCTCGCCGCCGCCAACCCCCTGCCGGACCATGCGGCGCGGGCGCTCGCGCTGCCGGACGCCGAGCTCATCCAGGCGATCACCGCCGAACCGCGAGCGCGGCCGCGGCGGGCGCCTCAGAACCGCCGTCGCCGAATCGCGCGGCGCGCCGGCGTGGCGATCGCGCTCGCCGGCGCTGCGGCGATCGTGCTCGCCGCACTGCCGAGCGGCTCGGGTCCCGGTGAGAGCACCCCCGGGCGCGCCTGGGCCGCGGAGCTCGTGCGCTTCGCCGAGGCCTCGCCGCTCGTGCTGCTCGACGACCGGGACTGGAAGGTCGACTACGCCGACGAGTCATCGGCGAGCGAGGGCGAGATGCGCTTCCTGCACGGCGACACGCCGGCGCCTCCGGCCAGCCAGCTCGTGGTCACCGAGGGCCGCCCGATCCCGAAGGCGGTCATCGAGGACGCCCGCCGCCACGCCGCGCTGAACTGGCGCCGCGGAGGCATCGCCACGTGGAAGCGCGGCCGCGAGCACGAGGCCGCCGTCCACACCACAGCACCGGTGCTCGGCACGACCGCCGACGTCTACGAGTACCGCGCCGCAGGCCAGTTCCGCGACATCGCCCGCTATCACGACATCACCGCGCTGTGGAAGGACGGCAAGCGCGTCATGGAGTTCCGCTGGGCCGCGCCCAGCATGACGGCGTTCAAGGCCCTGCTCGCCGACCTGCGCCGCGTCGACACGGACGCATGGCTCTCCGCGATGCCCGCGAGCGTCGTGAAGACCTCCGACCGCCGCGACGCCGTGACCGCGATGCTCGACGGCATCCCGCTGCCGCCCGGCTTCGACAGGGAGAGCATCCCCGGCTCCAAGCTGAGCAAGGACCGCTACCAGCTCGGCGCGACCGTGGCGGGCACCGTCGCCTGCACGTGGATCCGCGTCTGGTCGCAGGCGCGGAGCGCCGGCGACACTGCCGCCGTCAACAGGGCGATCGCGGCGATGGCGACCGCCAAGCACTGGCCGATCCTGCGCGAGATGTCCCGGGCGGGGGCCTATCCCGAGGTGCTCGAGGAGTATGCCGCGGCGATGCGCAAGGGCACCTGGTACGGCCGCCCGCTGGAGGGCGACGCCGACGAGGGCCTCGGCTGCTCGACGTTCGGCATCAGGCTGACCGGATGAGGTCCGCAAGAT
>JAWVFZ010000333.1:0-4920 GCA_033855555.1 Solirubrobacteraceae bacterium | reverse complement strand
CGGCCTCACGCTCGTCCCGCGAATCCCACTCGCGCGCCAGCGCAATGTCATCGAGCTTGAGGCCGGCGGCGCGCGCGGTGCGCGTGTGCAGGCTCAGCCCGGGCAGGGAGTCGTAGTGGTCGGCCACTGCGAGCGCGATGCGCTCGAGCGTGACGAGCCCAAGGCGACCGTGCCGCAACTCCGAGCGGAACCGCGCGTACGCGCGCAGCACCGCCGGCGAACCGGCGATCACGCCCAGGAAGTTGGGGAGCTGGCCACCGGTGGCCAGCGCGCCACGGAGGACCGGGACGGAGCCCTCGGGGGCGGTGAGATCGTCGTGAATCTGGAAGCGGCTCATCGGTGTCTTCATCAGCGGTGCCTTGGCTCAGTGGTGGAGGCGGCAATCCTTGCCAGTGCTTCACTTAGGGCTTGTTCCTTACCCTCTGTAAGTGTAAGGGCGGGAACACGCTTCCGCAAGTAGGCGTAGGCCCATCGTCCGCTCGTACAAGGAGAAGGGAACGACGGATCAAGGATGCGGCACGTAGCCGCTCGTGCGAGGTTCCCCGCGGGTGCGCTGGGTTCCTACGGGTGCGCGGTGCTGAGCGCGACCACGCAGAGGAACACGCCCATCAGGACAGCCCACATGGCGATCCGGTCCGGGCGCGGGCCCAGGCGCTCCATCGGCGAGCGCGCCGGCCGGCGGCGCTCCACCTCGACCAGGCGCAGCGCCGACACCGGACGACCCGTGATCTGCACGGTGCGCCGCTCGGGGCTGTGGACGCGCTCGAGGCGGGCCTCCATCGATGCCTGAGGGGTCAGCGGCTCCTCACGCTGGAAGCGACGGCGCGGCGTGATCGAGGTCATGTCGTCGTCCGAGGCCTGACGGCGCTCGGCGGCTTCACGTAGGTGCTCCACATCGGCCCACCATGCGCGGGCCTCGGCCTGGGACATAGGTTCCTCTTTCTCGGGCCTACGGGGTTAGCTGTCGGGCTCGCGCAGAAAGAGTCGCGCTACGCCGGGCGGCCGGCGATTCGCCCCAACACGTGGGTCCCCCGCTCCCCACCACTTGGGCAGAGATTCAGCGGTTCTTGCGGAGGCCATCGTAGCAACGTCGAAATCTCCTGCATTAGCGCGGTATTACGGAAACTGCGGGAAGAACGTAGCCTGGCCGTCGGATGGCATTACCGCGCATCGATCACATCCAGCTCGCTGCGCCCCCGGGTTGCGAGGACGAGGCGCGGGCGTTCTACGGCGGACTCCTCGGACTGGCCGAGGTCCCCAAGCCCCCGACACTCGCCGCTCGCGGCGGCGCCTGGTTCATGGTCGGGGCCCAGGCGCTCCACATCGGTGTCGAGAAGGACTTCCGGCCCGCCCGCAAGGCTCACCCGGCATTGGCGTGCTCAGCGATCGACGAGCTCGCGGCACGCCTCGAGGGGGCGGGCGCCCCGGTGCGATGGGACGAGGAACTCCCAGGCGTGCGGCGGTTCTACACGGCCGACCCGTTTGGAAACCGGATAGAGATCATCGCGTCACCCGAGGAAACCGCATAGAGGTCGTGGCTCTACCCGAGGCGCCCCACGCGGCGGATCGGCGCGGATCGTGGATGGCTGAGCGTGCGAACCGAGGGAGGACAGTGCGCTGGCTGTAGTTGCTGGTTGTTCATCCACCGTCGGGGTCGAGTCTTTCGTTGCTCTTCGTCTGCGCGGACGTGGGCCCTCAAACTCGCGGATAGCGCGCATAAGAGGGCCCAGGTCCCCCCGTCAGTCTGGGCTCCCTTTCCCTCAATGACCAGACCAGGCGCCGCGCCACGCGATCGCCCGAACTGAACGCTTCCGCTCCTCGCCCAAGCAGGCACATACGGCAATGACAGACCTGACCCCCGAACAACCAGCAGGCCCGGACGAACAACGTGCCCAGGAACGACAGCTGGCCCGGCCTCCCTCCCGGCCGTGCGCTCAGACGCCGCGAGGCGCGCCCATCCGCCCTAGCGGCCGGCGACGCGTGCTACGAAGGCGGCAACGTCGTAGGCGTCCTCGCCCTGCACCAGCCCGGCCGGCATCTGGCCGTTCCCGCGGGCGCGGCCCTGGGCGATCGCGCTGCGGATGAAGGTGATGCGGTTGTTCCGCGTCTCCGTGGGCGTGGCGCCGTTGATGCCGGAGATCAGGGCATCGAGGTTCGGCCCGACCTTGCCCGAGCCTCGGGACGCGGCGAGCGTATGACACGTGTTGCAGTTCTTGGCGAACAACGTGCGCCCGCGACTCTCGCGCTGGGTCAGCTTCACCCCGCCCGGGGCGTCCTTGGACTTGGAGTGGTTGTTCGCGGCGAGCACGAGCGTCGGGACGCCGACGCCGATGAGCAGCGCGAACAGCCCGATGCCATATGACAGGGCGCGGCTTGCACCACGCGATTGCGTGTGCAGCGACTCGCGTGCGCCACGCGGCCCGCCACCGAACGCCAGGAACAGGACGGTGAGGCCGAGAAGGACGAAGCCGATGACGAAGGCGGCAGAGGCGACCATCGGGCGGGAACCCTACAACGCATGCGGGCGGTCGGGGTAGCCGGCGGGCGCCCGAAAGTTCCCACCGGTCAACGTCTCCTGCCATGGCCGAAGCTCTGCACCTGCGGGGCAACTGCACGGAAGCCCCCTCCGCCCGCAGCGGCCGCGACCTCCTCCTCGCCCCGGCGCGCCAGCTCGGCTTCGTCCAGCGGGCTGAAGTCCTTGATCTCGGCGGCCGGCCGCTCGGCTCCGTCGAGCGCCCGCAGGCGCTGCACGACCACGTTGATCTGCCCTCCCCCGGCGGCATGGCGCTCGAGCCGCCCCTCGGCGACCACGAGCGGCTCGGAGCGGACCACGGCGCGGTCGCGCTCGTAGGTCGCCGGCGGAACGACGAGGTTGATCGTGCCCTCCTCGTCCTCCAGCAGCATGAACACCACGCCCTTGGCGGTGCCAGGACGCTGGCGCGCGACGACGAGCCCGGCGATGCCCACCCGGCTGCCGTGGGGCAGGCGGCGCAGGTCGCCGCTGGCGACGAGGCCCTGCCCGCGCAGGCGGTCGCGCAGTAGGCCGAGCGCATGGGCGCCGGTCGTCAGGCCGGTCGTCGCGTAGTCGGCGATCATCGCCTCCCAGCCATTCAGGCGCTCGAGCGCCGGCGCCTCCGGCAGCTCCAGCGGCAGCGACAGCTGCGTCCCCTCGCCCTTCGCGGCCGCGGCCTTCGCCGCCCGCCGGGCCGCCGCGGCGGAGGCAAAAGAGGCGGCGTGGCGGCCCTCGACCTGCGTGGCCCGTCCAACCTCCATAGGAGTCCCGACGGGCGAGGCGCCCAACGTGCCGACCCTGTGGGCAGGCGACGCGATCCCCAGCGTCCAAAGCGCGCGGCGCCGGTCGCCGCCGGCCAAGGCGTCGCAGGCGCCCGACCAAGCCAGTGTCTCGAGCGCCGGGCGCCCGGCGCCCGCCCGCGAGGCGAGGTCGCCCAGCGACGCGAAGGGACCGCCGTGCTCGCGCTCGGCCACGAGCGCCGCCACCTCGTCGGCGCGAACTCCCAGGACGTAGCCCAGGCCGATCCGCACATGACCTTCGGCAGTGACCGTGCAACCCACCGCGCTGTGGTTGACGTCGGGGGCCAGCACCGTGATGCCGCGGCGCTGCGCATCGTGAACCAGGGAGTCGGGCGGGTAGAAGCCCATCGGCTGCTCGTCGAGCAGCGAGCACAGGAACTCCGGGCCGTAGTGCACGCGCAGCCAGGTCGACTGGTAGGCCAGCAGGCCGAACGCCGCGCCATGGGCCTTGGGAAAGCCGAAGCCCGAGAAGCCGACGATCATCGACCAGACGCGCTCGGCAGTCTCGGCATCGGCTCCGTGAGCGACACGCGCGCCTTCGACGAAGCTGTCGTGGAAGGCGCCGAGCGCGGCCGCCGAGCGCTTGCGGCTCATCGCGCGGCGCAGCCCCTCGGCGTCTCCCGGCGAGAAGCCGGCGAAGGCCATCGCGACCTCGATGACCTGGTCCTGGAAGATGATCGTGCCAAGGGTCTCCTTCAGCACCGGCTCCAGGCATGGATGGTCGTAGGGAACCTCGAAGTCCGGGTTGACGCGCATCGCCTGGCGGCGGGCGATGTAGGGGTTGACGGCGCCGCCCTGGATCGGGCCCGGGCGCACGATCGCGACCTGGATCGTCAGGTCCTCGAGCGTCTCGGGCCGCGTGCGCAGCAGCGAGCCCATCTGCGCGCGCGACTCGATCTGGAAGACGCCCGTCGTCTCGGCCTTCTGGATCGCCTCGTAGGTCGGCTTGTCGTCGTAGGGGATCCGCGAGAGGTCGATGCGCTCGTTGCGCCGTGCGTGGATGAGCTCGACGCAGCGCTCGACGGCGCTCAGCATCCCCAGCCCCAGCAGGTCGATCTTCAGGAAGCCCGCGTCCGCGCAGGAGTCCTTGTCCCACATGACCATCTGGCGGCCCTCCATCGCGGCGGGCACGACCGCGCAGCAGTCGATCAACGGGCGCGTCGCGACGATCATGCCGCCGGAGTGCTGGCTCAGATGGCGCGGGAGCCCGTGGGCTTCGTCGGCCAGGCGGTGCAGCCAGGCCCAGCGGCCTTCGGCCTGCCGCCCCTCCCCCAGCGCGACCTCGATGTCCTTGTCGACCGCTCTCGCCGAGTACGCCTCCGACGAGCGCGCCACGCGCTCGATCTCGCCCGGCGGCAGGCCGAGCGCCTTGCCGATCTCGCGGATCGCGCCGCGGGCGCGGTAGGTGGGAAAGGCGGCGACCAGCGCGGAGTGGTCGGCGCCGTAGCGCTCGTGCACGCGCGGGATCAGGACCTCGCGGATGTCGCGCGGGAAGTCGAGGTCGATGTCCGGCAGCGCCGTGAGCTCGTCGTTGAGGAAGCGCCCGAGGAACAGCTCGTTCTTCACCGGGTCCACGTGCGAGAGGCCGGTGAGGTAGCAGACGATCGA
>JAWVFZ010000332.1:0-6377 GCA_033855555.1 Solirubrobacteraceae bacterium | reverse complement strand
ATCGCGCGCTTCGGCGAGCCGCCCGCAGCGCCACCCATGCGCAGAAAGGGATGACCACAGATGAGCCGGGCGAGCATCACCAGAGCCCACGACAAGATCCAGGAGCTCTCCTGGGATCCGACGTTCGTATCGCCGGTCGAGAAGTACGCGACCGACTACACCTTTGAGAAGGCGCCCAAAAAGGATCCGCTCAAGCAGGTCCTGCGCTCGTATTTCCCGATGGAGGAGGAGAAGGACAACCGCGTCTTCGGCGCGATGGACGGTGCGATCCGCGGCAACATGTTCCGTCAGGTCCAGGAGCGGTGGATGGAGTGGCAGAAGCTGTTCCTGAGCATCATCCCCTTCCCCGAGATCTCTGCCGCGCGGGCGATGCCGCTTGCCATCGGCGCCGTCCCGAACCCCGAGATCCACAACGGCTTGGCGATCCAGATGATCGACGAGGTCCGCCACTCGACGATTCAGATGAACCTCAAGCGGCTGTACATGCAGCACTACATCGACCCGGCAGGGTTCGACATCACCGAGAAGGCGTTCTCGAACTGCTACGCCGGCACGATCGGCCGGCAGTTCGGCGAGGGCTTCATCACCGGCGATGCCATCACGGCGGCCGACATCTATCTGACGATCGTGGCGGAGACGGCGTTCACGAACACGCTGTTCGTGGCGATGCCCGGCGAGGCGGCGGCCAACGGCGACTACCTGCTGCCGACGGTCTTCCATTCGGTGCAGTCGGACGAGTCGCGCCACATCTCCAACGGCTACTCGATCATCCTCATGGCGCTCGCGGACGAGCGCAACCGGCAGTTGCTGGCGCGGGATCTCCGCTACGCGTGGTGGAACAACCACGCCGTCGTGGACGCCGCGATCGGCACGTTCATCGAGTACGGGACCAAGGACCGGCGCAAGGATCGCGAGAGCTACGCCGAGGCATGGCGGCGCTGGATCTACGACGACTACTACCGCAGCTATCTGATCCCGCTGGAGAAGTACGGCCTGGAGGTCCCGCACGATCTGGTCGAGCTGGCCTGGGACCGGATCTGGAACAAGGGCTACGTGCACGAGGTCGCCCAGTTCTTCGCCACCGGGTGGGCGGTGAACTACTGGCGCATCGATGCCATGGACGACACCGACTTCGAGTGGTTCGAGTTCAAGTACCCGGGCTGGTATGACAAGTACGGCAAGTGGTGGGAGCGCTACGCCGAGCTGTCCACGAAGAACGGCCACGGGCCGATCATCTTCGAGGACGCCAACTACGAGTACCCGCACCGCTGCTGGACCTGCATGGTGCCGTGCCTGATCCGGGAGGACACGGTGGTCGACGAGGTCGACGGCCAGGTCCGCACGTACTGCTCGGAGACCTGCGCCTGGACCGACAAGGTCGCGTTCCGCCCGGAGTACGAGGGCCGTCCGACGCCGGCCATGGGTCAGCTCACCGGCAAGCGCGAGTGGGAGACGCTGTACCACGGCATGGATCTGGCCGAGGTCGTCAAGGACCTTGGGTACATCCGCGACGACGGCAAGACCCTGATCCCCCAGCCGCATCTCGACCTCGATCCCAACAAGATGTGGACGGTGGACGACTTCAAGGGCTTCACGCTCAACAGCCCGAACGTGCTGCTGAACGAGATGTCGCCCGAGGAGCGCGAGAAGCACATCGCCCACTACAAGGCGGGCGGCCCGGCCGGGCGCCCGGCCCCCGAGGCGGCGGTCGCCTAGGTGAACCACTGATTGAGGCAAGCGAGGGCAGCCGCCGGTCCAGCGGCTGCCCGGCCTTAGTCGCCGGAGAGCCATTTCGCGATCGGGAGCACTTCGGCGATGGGACAGACCTACAAAGTCCGGCTCGAGCCCGTCGGCATCGAATTCGAGGTCGACGAGGACGAGACGGTCCTCAACGGCGCCTTCCGGCAGGGCCTCATGCTCATGCACGGCTGCAAGGAGGGCCAGTGCGCCGCCTGCAAGTCGTTCCTGCTCGATGGCGAGGTGGACCTCGACAAGTACTCGAACTTCGCGCTCAACGACTACGAGCTGGAGGAGGGCTGGACGCTGCTGTGCCGCGCCCATGCCCAATCCGACCTCGAAGTCGAGCTGATCAACTACGACGAGGAGGTGCTGCGCAGCGGGGTGTCGCTGCAGACGGTCAAGACACGCGTCGCGTGCATCGAGTCGCTGACCCACGACATTCGTCGCCTCGTCCTGCGGCCCGTCGACTCCCAGCGGCTGGAGTTCCACGCCGGTCAATACGTAGACATCCAGATCCCCGACCACGACGAGCACCGGTCGTTCTCGATGGCCAACGCCCCGGCCGAGGCCGATCAGCTGGAGTTCATGATCAAGCTCTATCCGGGAGGCCACTTCTCCGGGTTGTTGGCCGACGGCGGTATCAAGGAGGGCGACGAGCTCGAGGTCACCGGCCCCTACGGTGTCTTCACCCTGCGCGAGAAGTCGCCGCGCCGGCTGCTGTTCATCGGTGGCGGGGCGGGCATGGCGCCGATCCTGTCGCTGCTGCGCTCGATGGCCGATAACGGCACGGCGCGCCCGGCGGCCTACTACTACGGGGCGCGGCAACCCGGGGATCTGTTCCACCTCGAGGAGCTGGCCGCGCTTGTGGCGAGATGCCACGACCTCACGTTCGTCCCTGCACTGTCGGAGTGTGGGCCGGAGGCGGACTGGAACGGCGAGCGGGGACTCATCACCGACGTCGTCGATCGCTGCGAGGAGGACCTCACAGAGGTGGACGCCTACATCTGCGGCCCCCCGCCGATGGTTGACGCCGCCATCGCCCTGCTGTCACAGAAAGGCTTGGTCGAATCGCACATCTACTACGACAAGTTCACAACGACCGCAGCGTGAAGACGACCGCGGCATAGACGAGAGGAGCTGGACATGGCCACAGAGACCCCCACGAAGGAACGCAGCGTACCCAAGCCGCAGTTCACCGACGCAGAGGCGGGCGCGCGCGAGTTCCCCTCGTCGACCAGCCGCATCTACAACTACTTCACGCCGGCCAAGCGCAAAGCCAGTGTGTACGAGGATGTAACAGTCGACGTTCAGCCCGACCCCGCGCGCCACCTCACTCAAGGCTGGATCTACGGCTTTGCCGACGGAACCATGGGCTACCCGGCCGAATGGACGGCTCTGAAGTCTTCCGATTGGCACCTGTTCCTCGATCCCAACGAGGAGTGGGAGCAGACGATTTATCGCAACAACGCGGACGTCGTGCAGCAGAACCTGCACAACCTCGCCAACGCCAAGGCCGCCCGCGCCTTCTCCACGTGGGGCAACAACTGGACCAGGGTCGTCGAGCGCCACGTGGGCGCCTGGGCGCATGCCGAGCAGGGGATCGGGCTGTACGTCTACTTGATGGCCCAGCGCGACGCGCCCACCAACATGATCAACAACGCCCTGGCGGTCGCCTCCCTGCACAAGCTGCGGTTTGCGCAGGATCTCATCCTCTACAACCTGGACCTCAGCGATCAGATCGAGGGCTTCGACGGCGGCGCCCACAAGGAGGCGTGGCAGAGCGATCCCGTCTGGCAGGGGGTCCGCGAGAACGTCGAGAGCCTGACCGCCATCCGAGACTGGGCGGAGGCCTGGTTTGCCACTGCCGTGGTGTTCGAGCCGCTCGTGGGCGAGCTGTTTCGCAGCGAGTTCGTGATGCAGATCGCCGCCCCCCAGCGCGATTTCGTCACGCCCACGCTGATGGGGGCGGGCGAGTCGGATGTCGCCCGTGACCAGCGCGGCGCCCGCGCCCTGTTCTCCATGCTCGTGAGCGACGACAAGCACGCGGAGGAGAACCGCGAGACGCTGCAGGGCTGGCTGGACAAGTGGACGCCGGTCAGCGTCGCGGCCGCGCAGCAGCTGCAGCCGATCTGGTCGCAGGTCGCGGAGAAGGTCGTGCGCTTCGACGAGTCCCGCGCGCACGCCGACCGGCGCTTTGTCGGTTTCGTCGAGGAGTTCGGGTTGACGCCACCAAAGGAGCTGGATCGATGAGTGCTGCCACCAATGATGAGCGGTTCGCGTACCACCGGACCTCGTCCAATCGCACCGGCGTGACGCTGATGAACAACCAGGTCGGCTCCGTGGTCGCCCAGGTCATAAGCGGCAAGCCCAACGTGACCGTCGAGGAGCTGCCGTCGATGATCCGCGTCGACGCCGATGTCAAGGTCGAGTTCGACTTCGCCGAGATCGCCGAGGCGCTCGGCGTGGACGACTTCGGCAGCGACGACTTCGAGGAAATCATGTCGACCCACTACGGCCGCATGGTCGTCCTCGATGACCGCGTCGTGCTGTTCGCCAACCCGGAGGACGCGGCGGAGTACATCAGCTTCGACCTCGAGGCCCTTTAGTAGCCGCCGTCGAGAAAGAGAGAGAGGAGTCACATGTACGAGAAAGACGGTGAGCGGTATTTCATCGTTGATGGCCACATCCATTTCTGGGACGCGAGCCCTGAGAACCAGGCCAACAAGTATGGAACCGGCTTCATCAACTGCTTCTATGACTACCACCGCAATCTCAGCCCCGAGGAGTGGGTCTGGCCCCTGGAAAAGTTCCAGAAATACACCGAGGACGATCTCATCCACGACCTCTTCGAGGTGGGGTACGTCGATGCTGGCATCTTCCAGCCCACGTACCTGAGCGACTTCTACAACAACGGCTTCAACACCACCGAGCAGGACGCGGCGGTCGCGGAGCACCACCCCGACCGGAAGTTCATCGTCAACGGGGCGTTTGACCCCCGGTACGGCAAGGAGGGGCTGAAGGCCTTCGAGGAGCTCGTCAAGCGCTACGACCTCAAGGGCGTGAAGCTCTATACCGCTGAATGGAAGGGCGACTCGCGGGGCTGGAAGCTGGACAGCCCGGACGCGACCATGTACCTGGAGAAGTGCCAGGAGCTGGGCGTGCGCAACATCCACGTGCACAAGGGCCCGACCATCTGGCCGCTGGACCGTGACGCCTTCGACGTCGCCGACGTCGACGAGGCGGCTACGTCCTTCCCCGAGCTCAACTTCATCGTCGAGCACTGCGGCCTGCCGCGCCTGGAGGACTTCTGCTGGATCGCCACGCAGGAGCCCAACGTGTTCGCCGGCCTGGCCGTGGCCATCCCGTTCATCCACACCCGGCCCCGGTACTTCGCCCAGATCGTCGGCGAGCTGTGCTACTGGATCGGAGAGGACCGGATCCTGTTCGGCAGCGACTACGCGATCTGGCAGCCCAAGTGGCTGGTCGAGAAGTTCGTCGACTTCCAGATCCCGGAGGACATGCAGTCGGAGCTGGGCGTTCTGACGACCGACGTCAAGAAGAAGATCCTCGGCCTCAACGCCGCGGCGCTCTATGACCTGGAGGTACCCGCGGGCGTCGGGGCCCAGACCACCGAGGCGGCCGGCGCGGTGGCTAGCGACCCCGTGAGCGTCACATGACCACGACGGCACAAGTCCTGGACGCCCTATCGGGCGTCCGGGATCCGGAGCTGGACGAATCCCTCACCGATCTGCGCTTCGTGGCGGGCGTGGAGGTGGACGGGTCGTCGGTTGAGGTGAGGCTGCGCCTGCCCACCTACTTCTGTGCGCCCAACTTCACGTACCTGATGGTGTCCGATGCGGACGCCGCTGTGCGGGCGCTATCGGGCGTGGAGGAGGTGTCGGTCCTGCTGGAGGACCACTTCGCCTCCGAGGAGATCAATGACGCGGTGGGCGCGGGCGCGCGCTTCGCGGAGGCGTTCCCGGGGCAGGCCCGCGGCGACCTGGATGGCCTGCGCCAGTTGTTCCAGCGCAAGGCGTTCGTGGCCCGTCAGGGGCGGGTGTGCGATTCGCTGTTGCGCGCCGGGGTGACCGCGCAGGCGGTGGCGGCGATGCACGTGGCCGACCTGCCCGACGGCCACGACAGCGAGCGGTGCCTGGCCCTGCGCGCCGAGCTCGGCCTCGACGCGCGCGGTGACGCGCCGGCCTTCCTGCGTCCCGACGGCGGGGCGCTCGACGCGGCGACGCTGCCGCGGTGGCTTCGCGTCGCGCGGCTGGTCCGCCTGAGCCTGGAGGGCAACGGCGGCCTGTGCCGCAGCCTGCTGCAGACGAGATACGGCATCGAGGATCCCGAGGAGGCGGCGGCATGAAGGCGGCGAGGTTGCACGAGTACCACTCGGCCCTGGAGCTCGACGAGGTCGATGAGCCGAAGGTGGCGGGTCCGCTCGATGTGATCGTGCGGATCGGGGCGGCGGGGTTGTGTCGCACCGACCTGCACATCCAGGAGGGTCAGTGGGCGGCGAATTCGCAGGTCGTGCTGCCTTACACGCCGGGGCATGAGAATGCGGGCTGGATTCATGAGGTTGGTTCGGCGGTCACGAATGTCGTGGTCGGCGACACGGTGATCGTGCATCCGTTCAT
>JAWVFZ010000331.1:0-7750 GCA_033855555.1 Solirubrobacteraceae bacterium | reverse complement strand
CCGAGGTCCATGCCCAGCTCATGGAGATCCTGCGAACGCTCGAGCAGCACGCCAAGGACATGCAGGACACGGAGTTCACCGTGGAGGAGGGGCGCCTCTACATGCTCCAGACGCGCGACGCCAAGCGTCCCGCGCAGGCCGCCGTGCGCTTTGCCGTCGACGCCGTCGAGGAAGGCCTGCTCACGCGCGAGGAGGCGCTGCTCACGATCGAGGCCGAGAACCTCGACGCCCTGCTGCACCCGACGTTCGACCCGTCGGCGGACTTCAGCGTTCTCGCTCGCGGCGTCGCCGCGTCGCCCGGAGCCGCGAGTGGGCGAATCGTCTTCACCGCCGACGACGCGGTCGCCGCGACCGACGACGTGATCCTCGTGCGGCCGTTCACCGAAGCCGATGACGTCGCCGGATTCCACGCGGCCAAGGGGATCCTCACAAGCGAGGGCGGCAAGGCGTCGCATGCCGCGCTCGTCGCGCGCGGCATGGGCGTTCCAGCTGTGACAGGCGCCGGCGATCTGCAGATCGACCTTCAGGAGGGCACGATCACCCACGGCGACACGGTCCTGCACGAGGGGGACCACATCGCCATCGACGGCACGACCGGAGTGGTCACCGTCGAAGAGGTGCCGACGATCGAGCCCGAGCTGACCGAGCAGTTCTCGACGGTGCTGGGCTGGGCGGACCAGCTGCGCAAGCTCGGCGTGCGCACCAACGCCGACACGCCCGCCGACGCGCGCAAGGCGCGCGACTTCGGCGCCGAGGGCATCGGCCTGTGCCGGACCGAGCACATGTTCTTCGGCGAGGACCGCCACCAGAAGATGGTCGACGTCATTCTCGCCGAGGACACGGACTCCCGTCGGGCGTCCCTCGACGAGCTGCTGCCGCTCCAGCAGGGCGACTTCCAGGGCATCTTCGAGGAGATGGCCGGCCTGCCGGTGACGATCCGCCTGCTCGACCCGCCGCTGCACGAGTTCCTCCCGCATCGCTCCGACGTGCAGCAGGAGGTGGAACGCGCCCGGATCGAGCAGAGCGACGACCTCGAGGACCTCGAGCGCACGCTCAACCGCGTGCGCGAGCTGGAGGAGACCAACCCGATGCTCGGGACCCGCGGCTGCAGGCTCGGGATTCTCTATCCCGAGATCTACGAGATGCAGGCGCGAGCGATCTTCCGCGCGGCCGCCGCCGCGGACAACCAGCCCGAGCTCGAGATCATGATCCCGCTGGTCGGATACGAGCGCGAGCTCGAGCTGCTGCGAGGACTCGTGGAGCGCGTCGGCGGCGAGGAGGGCTTCGAGCGCGAGCGCTACCAGGTGGGCACGATGATCGAGCTGCCGCGGGCCTGCTTCCTCGCCGACCACATCGCCGGCCAGGCCGACTTCTTCTCCTTCGGCACCAACGATCTCACGCAGACGGGCCTCGGCTTCTCGCGCGACGACATCGAGAAGCGCATCCTCGGCCGCTACATCGAGACCAAGATCCTGGACCGCTCGCCGTTCGAGACGATCGACGCACCGGGCATCGGCCAGATGGTGCGGATGGGCGCGTGGCTGGGGCGCAAGTCCCGGCCTGAGCTCGAGCTCGGCGTCTGCGGCGAACACGGCGGCGACCCCGACTCGATCGACTTCTTCCATCATTCGGGGATGGATTACGTCTCCTGCTCGCCGTACCGGGTGCCCGTCGCGCGCGTGGCGGCCGCCCAGGCCGCATGCCGCTGACGCCGCGCGCGTTCGGAGATCGCGGGCGCCGCCGGGCCGAGAAGCAGGGCATCGACCCGGCGCGGCTGCCGCCGGGCCAGTCGCCGACCGCCCCCGGGAAGTTCCCCGTCCTGACCGTCGGGCCGGCGCCGCACGTCGCCCCCGGCGACTGGAAGCTCTTCATCCACGGCGAGGTGGCCGAGCCGCTGTCGTTCAGCCTCGCCGACCTGCGGCCGCGGGCGCTCGAGCAGGTCTGCGACGTCCACTGCGTCACGCGCTGGTCGAAGTTCGACACCCGCTGGACCGGGGTGCGCGTGCGCGA
The DNA here is from genome assembly GCA_033855555.1 of Solirubrobacteraceae bacterium. Classification (GTDB taxonomy): domain Bacteria; phylum Actinomycetota; class Thermoleophilia; order Solirubrobacterales; family Solirubrobacteraceae; genus AC-49. Next base: position 5,740 of record JAWVFZ010000331.1, on the reverse strand, counting down.
GCTGCTGGAGGCGGCGCGGCCGAGGCCGGAGGCGACCCACGCGCTCGTGCACTCCTACGGGGGCTACTCGACGAACCTTCCGCTCGAGGCTCTGCTCGACGACGACGTGCTCGTCACGTGGGCGTTCGACGGACAGCCGCTCGAACACCAGCACGGCGGCCCGGTACGGCTGCTCGTGCCCAAGCGCTACTTCTGGAAGTCGGCGAAGTACCTGCAGGCGATCGAGCTACTCGACCACGACGAGCCGGGCTTCTGGGAGCGCAACGGCTACCACAACGAAGGCGACCCCTGGCTGGAGGAGCGCACGCACACCGATCCCTTCGCCTTCCGCGCGCTCCGTCGCCGGGCGCGCGGCGTGAAGGAATGACCCACTCGCTCAGTCGACGGTGAGGACGGCCTTGCCGGCGATGCGCCGGTCGAGCAGGTCCTGCAGCAGCGGGGCGCCCTCGCGCCACGAGGCGACGCGGTCGATCTGGGCATCGAGGCGTCCATCTGCCATGAGGGCGGCGAGCCGAGCCAGCGTCTCTGCGCCGTCGTGGACCGAGCGGAAGATCAAGAACCCGACGACCTTGGCGCTCGGTGCGCGGCCGAAGAGCGCGCGCGTCTGGTAAGTCACGGGCTCGCTGGCCGTCGAGGCGTACGAAACGACCGTGCCGCCGGATGCGACGGCGCCGATAGCGGCCCCCAGCACGGGGCCGCCGACTCCGTCGAGCACGATGTCGTACTCGGCGCCATCCGGGACGGCGTCGACGACCTCGTCTGCACCGAGCTCGCGCAGCCCCTCCTGGCGGCGGGCAAGCGCGGTCACATGCGCGCCGGCTTGCTTGGCGAGCTGTACGGCGAAGTGACCGACGCCTCCGGACGCGCCCGTCACGAGCACACGGCGCCCGAGCGGGTTGCCGCCCAGGTCAAGCGTCTTGATGGCGGTGATGCCCGCGACCGGCAGCGTCGCGGCCTGCTCGAAGGACACGCCTTCCGGCAGCTCGGCGAGCCAGGCGGTCGACACGGCGGCGAGCTGGGCCCACGCCCCGCGGTTCATCATGCCGACCACGCGGGCGCCGGCCGGCGGGCCGCTTCCGTCGCGTGCCGGCTCCCGGACCACGCCGGCAAGGTCCCAGCCGGTCAGCTCGCCGTCCTCCATGCTCGCCAGCCGCTTCGTCTCGCCGCGATTGAGGCTGAAAGCCTTGACCTCGACCAAGGCCTGGCCGGACTCGGGCTTGGGGTCGGCGACCTCGCGCAGGTCGACGGATGGCGGGGCGGCGACGAGAGCGAGCATGTGTCCCAACGTAACGACCGCGTACGGTCAGGAACATGCACAGGCGCATCCAGCGGTACCTGCGCGCCGTCATCGGGCTCGAGCGCGAGCCCGTCGCGGCGGGTTCATTCACCCTCTACGTCCATCCCACCGAAGACCACCCGTTCCTCAACTACGCGATCCCCGACGAGGGCGCTGAACGCGACGACGGCACCGCCCTTGTCGCCGCAGCGCGTGAGCGTGGGCTTGTCCCGCGCATCGAGGCGGTCGCGTCCGAGGCGCCCTGGGTTCGCGAGCTGCCGGGCTTCGATCTGGAGGCAGATCTGCGGCTCATGACCTGCGAGCAGCCCGTCGAGCTCGAAGCCGAGGCGGAGCTCGTCGTCGTGCAGCCGGGCTCGGACCACGTCGCGCCGCTGCTGCACGCCGTCATGGAGGGCTTCGGCGAGAGCGCGCCGTCGCAGGAGCGCATCGACAACTTCCGCGGCCGCGCGGTCGCGGCCCTGGTCGACGGCGAGGTGGTGGGCGGCGCGTCGTGGACGCGCGTGCTCGACGACATGACCGAGATCGCAGGCATCGGCGTGCGCGAGCGCTTCCGCCGCCGCGGCATCGCCGGGGCGCTGACCGCGGCCGCCACGCGCCATGGTTTCGCCGAGGGCGCGCGCGTGGCCGTGCTCAGCCCCGGTCACGAAGGCGCCGCAAGAGTCTATGAACGTGCCGGTTTCGTGGACGCTTCGCGCATCATCCATGTGCGCGCAGGCGCGTAGGTCAGAATCGAGGCATGCACAGCGACGCTCCCGCCGGCCCCGTCGCCTCCGCCTATGCGCGGGAGCGCGAGGCGTGGGAGGCGTCCTGGCTGTCGGAGCACGCGGCCCGCTCCTACCCGGGCCGGCGCGTGCGGCCCGAGGACGACTGCTCGCTGCGCACGCCGCTGCAGCGCGACCGCGACCGGATCGTCCATTGCAAGGCGTTCCGCCGGCTCAAGCACAAGACCCAGGTCTTCGTGGCGCCCGAGGGCGACCACTACCGCACGCGCCTCACGCATACGCTCGAGGTCACCCAGATCTCGCGCACGGTCGCGCGTGCGCTGCGCCTCAACGAGGACCTGGTGGAGGCGATCGGCCTGGGCCACGACCTTGGCCACCCGCCGTTCGGCCACATCGGCGAAGCGTCGCTGGACCGCTGCCTGCAGGAGCGCTTCGGGCGCGAGTTCCGTCACTACGAGCACTCGGTGCGCGTCGCGCAGGTGCTCGAGGACCTCAACCTCACCGGCGACGTCGTCGACGGGATCGCCTGCCATTCGGGCCGCGCACCCATGCCTCGCACGCTGGAGGGCCGGATCGTGCGGCTCGTGGACCGCGTCGCCTACATCAACCACGACATCGACGATGCGATCCGGGCCGACGTGCTCGACCCCGCCGTGCTGCCGGCCGGGCCGATCGCCGCGCTCGGCGAGACGGGCTCGCAGCGCATCGACGGGCTCGTCCACGACCTCGTCGAGCACTCCGTGGGGGCCGGGGACATCGTCCAGGGCCAGGAGGCCGGCGCGGCGATGGACGCGCTGCGCACGTGGATGTTCGACGAGGTCTACCTGGCCGAGGCGGCGCGGCGCGAACACGCCAAGATCGACACCGTGATCCGCACGCTGTTCGACCACCACGTCTCGAACCCCGAATCGCTGCCGCCTTCCGAGGACGACGACCTCGCGCAGCGGGTGACCGACTGGATCGCAGGCATGACCGACCGCTATTGCATCCGTGCCTTCGAGGCGCTCTCGGTGCCCGACGCATTCGCACTCTGATGGCGCGCATCTCCGACGACTCCAAGGAGCGGGTCCGCGACGCGGTCGACATGATCGACCTCGTCGGCACGCGCACCGAGCTCAAGCGCGCCGGCGCGAACCGCTACCAGGGCCTGTGCCCGTTCCACGACGAGCGCACCCCGTCGTTCGGCATCGACCCGCTCAACAAGCTCTACCACTGCTTCGGCTGTGGCAAGGGCGGCGACTGCTTCACGTTCGTCGAGGAGGCGGAGGGCATGCGCTTCCCCGAGGCGCTGCAGTTCCTGGCCGACCGCTACGGCGTCGAGCTCGAGATCGAGGCCGAGGATCCCGAAGAGGCCGCGCGCCGTGCGCACCGCGAGCGGCTGCTGGAGCTGCTGGAGCGCACCGCGACGTTCTACGTGCGGCACCTGTGGGACTCCCAGGAGGCCGCCGGCGCGCGGAAGTACCTGGCCGAGCGCGGGCTGGACGAGGGCACGCTGCGCGAGTTCCGCGTCGGCTACGCGCCGTCGGCGTGGGACACGGTGCTGCTTGCGTCGCGGCGGGCCAAGTTCTCCAACGAGGAGATCGCCGCGTCGGGCCTCGCGGTCCGCGGCCAGCAGGGCAAGATCTACGACCGCTTCCGCCGGCGCATCACGTTTCCGCTGTGCGACGCCCGGGGGCGGGTCCTGGGATTCGGCGCGCGCGCACTTGGCGCCGACCAGCAGCCGAAGTACCTCAACTCGCCCGAGGGCGACGTCTACCACAAGGGCCGTCAGCTGTTCGCGGTCGACATCGCCCGCGCGGCGGCCGCCAAGAGCCAGACGGTGATCATCGCCGAGGGCTACACCGACGTGCTCGCCATGCACCAGGCGGGACTCAAGAACACCGTCGGGCTCATGGGGACCGCGATGACGCCCGACCAGGTGGCGGAGCTCGCGCGCCTCGCCCCGACGGTGCTGCTGGCACTCGACGCCGACAGCGCCGGCCAGGAGGCCATGATCCGCGCCGAGCGCCTGGCTCGCGCGCGCAAGCTGGCGGTCCGCGTCGTTCGGCTGCCCGCAGGCGCCGACCCCGCCGACCTCGTCCAGAAGCAGGGCGCGGAGGCGGTGGCGAAGCTGGTGGAGGCCGCCGTCCCGTTCGTGCGCTTCCGTGTCGAGACCGTCCTCGCGGCAGCCGACACCTCGTCGGCCGAGGGCAAGGACATCGCGATCGACGAGCTTCGCCCGGCGTTCGCCCCGGACGTGCTTGCGCCCAGCGCGTTGCGCGAGGACCTGCTCAAGGAGGTCGCCGACCGGCTGGACCTCGTGCCTTCACTCGTCTCCTCGTGGCTTGCGTCGGGGACGCCGAGGCGCTCGCCCGCAGGGGCCGGCCACAGTCAGGCGCCGCCGCCGAGCCGTCCTCCGTCGCGCCCGGACTCCCAGGAGCGGGCGTTCCTGGCCTTCTCGCTTGCGCTGCCCGAAGCCGCCGGCGACCTGCTCCGCGAGGTCGACCCCGAGCACGACTTCTCGTCGCCGCTCATGCGCCGCGCGCATGCCCACCTCCTGGGCCATCTGCGCACTCCGGGCGAGGGCATCGCCGCTGACGACGACGAGCTGCGCTCGCTCATCGCCGAGCTGGCGGTCAGCTCCGCCGGCGAGACCTTCGGCGAGCCCGACCTGCGCGCGTCCCTCGTACAGCTCCAGCTGCGCGGCGTCGAGCGCCAGATCGCACACGCGCCGCCGGCCGCCAAGCGCGAGCTCGCCCAGCGCCGAACGGAGCTTCAGGCCGAGCTGGCCCGCACGTCGGCGCGGGCGGTGGAGTCCTCGGCAGCGACGGATCTCGGCCCGTAAACGCGGCGCGCCGCCTCAGGGGCGGCGCGGGGCGACAACTCCGGGGGTGGGACTCGAACCCACAACCCTTCGATTAACAGTCGAATGCTCTGCCATTGAGCTACCCCGGATCGGAAAGCTCGCCCGAGGGCGGATGGCCCCGGCTAGCTTAGGGCAATGCGAGGACGCCGGCCTCGACCTCGGCGTGGCAGTTCCCGCACAGGAGAACGCACTTCTGCGCCTCGGCTCGCGCCTTCTCCAGCGACCGCGTGACACCCTTCCGGCCGAGGGAGAAGTCCTTCTCGGAGGGACGCACGTGGTGGAATTGGAGGGCGGCGAGGCAGCGGTTATAGCCACACGCAATGCAAGCGCCGCCAGCCTCCGCGACGAGTATCGCCTTGACGCGCCGTCGGCGGTCGGTCACGGCTTCCGCGCGGCAGGGGATGCAGCGCCAGGTTCCGGTGTCGGAGCGCTGGACGAACTCCACCTCGCCGTGGATCGAGCAGATGCCTGGCCTCCGTGCGTGCATCGAGGCGAACACTAGTTCGTATTTCGGACGGAACGGGTCATTCCGCTCTGACAAGAGAAGTAGTCTTGACAAAAAGAATTGTCGGTGACATGGTGCACCTATGCACGACGTCGCCGTCATCGAGGACCCCGCCGCCGCCGAGGCATCGCTGGATCCCATCCGCGCCGGACTGCTCGCCGAACTGGCCGAGCCCGGGTCCGCCAGCACGCTCGCGGCGCGTGTCGGGCTCACCCGCCAGAAGACGAACTACCACCTGAGGGCTCTGGAGCGCCACGGCCTGGTGGAGCTCGTCGAGGAGCGCCGCAAGGGCAACTGCACCGAGCGCGTGCTCCAGGCGACGGCCGCGTCCTACGTGATCTCGCCGACCGCCCTGTCGGCGGTCGCGCCGG
>JAWVFZ010000330.1:0-3219 GCA_033855555.1 Solirubrobacteraceae bacterium | reverse complement strand
GACGATCCAGCGCTTGCCCGCGGCGTGCGTGACCGCCAGGTGCTTGAACGAGGTCTTGGCCTCGCCGGACGCGAACAGCGCCTGGAGCTCGCCATCTGGGGTGTCGTGTGCCACCCCCTTTCCGTCGAATACGCCGATCGCGATCGTGTCGGCGTGGCTGTCCAGGGGCGCGGAGGTAGTCATGGATACCTGCATCAGGCGCCGGAGGCTACGTCAATAGGATGGGCTGATGCCTATGAAGACCGTGATTCTTGGCTCCGCCCGCACGCCGATCGGCAAGCTGGGCGGCGGCCTCTCGACTCTGAAGGCCACCGAGCTCGGTGGCGTCGCCATCTCCGCAGCGCTCGAGCGCTCCGGGGTCGATCCCGAGCAGGTCGACCACGTCGTGATGGGACAGGTGCTCCAGGCGGGCCAGGGCCAGATCCCCTCGCGCCAGGCGCAGATCGCCGCAGGCATCCCCAAGGAGGTCAGCTCGGAGACGGTCAACAAGGTCTGCGCCTCCGGCCTGCGCGCGACGGCGATCCTCGACCAGGCGATCCGCGCGGGCGACGTCGAGGTCGGCGTCGGCGGCGGGATGGAATCGATGTCGCAGGCGCCCTACCTGCTGCCCCAGGCGCGCTTCGGCTACCGCATGGGCGACGCGAAGGCGCTCGACGCGATGGTCCACGACGGTCTGACCAACCCGTTCAGCGGCAAGCAGATGTTCGTCGAGGCGACCGAGACCAGCGAGGAGCTCGAGCTCACGCGCCCCGACCTCGACCGCTGGGCGCTGCGCTCGCACGAGCGCGCTCTGGCCGCGATCGACGAAGGCCGGATGGCCGACGAGATCGTCTCCGTCACCGTTAAATCCCGGAAGGGCGACACCGAGGTGGAGGTCGACGAAGGCCCGCGCCGCGGCTCGTCGCTGGAGGCGCTGGCCAAGCTCCCCGGCCTCGTGAACAAGGAGGGCTCGCACACCGCGGGCAACTCGCCGGGCGTCAACGACGGCGCCGGCGCGCTCGTGGTCGCAAGCGACGACTGGGCGCAGGCGAACGGCAAGCAGGTGCTCGCCGAGGTCGTCTCCCATGCCCAGAGCGCGAACGACTTCGCCTACCTCGCGACGACGCCGGCCTCGGCGGCCAGGAAGGCGCTGGACAAGGCCGGCCTCAGCGCCTCCGACATCGACCTGTGGGAGATCAACGAGGCGTTCGCCTCGGTCACCCTGCATTCGATCCGGCTCCTCGGCATCGAGGAGGACAAGGTCAACGTCAACGGCGGCGCCGTGGCGCTCGGCCACCCGATCGGTGCCTCGGGCGCCCGCATCCTCGGGGCGCTCGTCCACGAGCTGCGCCGCCGCGGCGGCGGCCTGGGCTGCGCGGCGATCTGCTCGGGCGGCGGCCAGGGCGATGCCCTGATCCTCAGGGTGCCCTCGAGCGCGTGACCGCGGGCGTCTTCTTCGACCTCGACCGAACGCTGATGGCCGGCTCGTCCGGCTTCCACTGGGCCCGCGCGGCGCGGCGCGCGGGCATGACGACGCGCCGCCAGCTCACAACCGACGCGTTCGAGAACATTCGCTTCCGCCTCAAGGGCTCGACCGACGAGGCGACGCGCGAGGTGCGCGAGCGCGTGGGCGCGTTCCTCGACGGCCGCCGCGTGCGCGAGCTCGAGCGCCTGTCGCCGATGGTGCTGGCCGGGATCCTCCCGCGCCTGTACCCGCGGATGCTGGAGGTCGCCTACGAGCACCAGGACGCAGGGCGCCCGGTCTTCATCGTGACCGCGGCGACGCAGGGCACCGCGGAGATGCTCGCGCACGTCCTGTTCTTCGATGGCGCGGCGGGCTCGAAGCTCGAGCAGCGCGACGGCGTGTACACCGGCCGCTTCGACGGGCCGTTCTGTTACGGCGAGGGCAAGCCGCTGCGGATGCGCGAGCTGGCCGAGGAACGCGGGATCGACCTGGCCGAGTCGTGGGCGTACTCCGACAGCGCAAGCGACCTGCCGATGCTGCGGGCGGTCGGCCATCCCGTCGCGGTGAATCCCGATGCCGAGCTCAGCCGCGTCGCGCGCGAGGAGGGCTGGGACGTCATGACCTTCGAGACGCTCGGCCGGCGGCTGAAGGTCGCCGCGGCGTTCGTCGCGTTCACCGCCGTCGGTGGCGCCGGGCGCCGGGTCACCCGCCGTGCATGACCTGACCGACGAGCAGCGCGAGATTCGCGACCTGGCGCGGCGCTTCGCCGACGAGGTCGTCGTCCCGCAGGCCGCGGCCTGGGACCGTGAGCACACCTTCCCGAAGGACGTCCTCGCGCAGATGGGGGAGCTCGGGCTCCTCGGCACCTGCATCCCATCCGAGCACGGCGGCGCCGGCGCGGATTTCGTCGCCTACGCGCTCGCGCTGGAGGAGATCTCGCGCGGCGACGCCGGGCTGGGCGTGACGTTCGCCGTGCACGTCTCGGCAGGTCAGCTGCCGATCCTCGCCCACGGCAGCCCCGAGCAGATCGCGCGCCTGATCCCGCCCGCCGCCCAGGGCCACGAGCTATGCGCGTTCGCGCTGACCGAGAGCGGCTCGGGGAGCGATGCCGCGGCGATGCTCACGCGCGCCGAGGAAACGGATCCCGCCCACTCCCGGATCACCGGAACGAAGCAGTGGATCACCAACGGCTCGCACGCTCACACGTTCATCGTGTTCGCCAGGGACGAGGGTGCGCCTAGCACTCCCATCAGCGCTTACATCGCGAGGCGCGGCGCCGATGGGTTCCGCGTCACGCGCGAGGAGGAGAAGCTCGGCCAGCATTCGTCCTCGACCGCTGACCTCCAGTTCGAGGCGACGCCGTCCGAGCGACTCGGCCCGTCGGGGGCGGGCATGCGGATCGCGCTGTCGACGCTGGACGGCGGGCGCATCGGCATCGCGGCACAGGCCGTCGGCATCGCGCAGGCCGCGCTCGACCTAGCGGCCGGCTACGCCAAGGAGCGCAACGCGTTCGGCAAGCCGATCGCCGCATTCCAGGCGATCAGCCACAAGCTCGCCGACATGCAGACCGAGATCGAGGCAGCCCGCGCGCTGGTCCTTCGCGCCGCCCGCTGCAAGCAGGCCGGGCGCCCGCACACGATCGAGGGCGCGCAGGCAAAGCTGTTCGCCAGCCGCGTCGCGCGCCACTGGACCGGCGAGGCGATCCAGGTGCTCGGCGGCTACGGCTACACCAAGGACTTCCCGGCCGAGCGCTACTACCGCGACGCCAAGGTGAC
>JAWVFZ010000329.1:0-4625 GCA_033855555.1 Solirubrobacteraceae bacterium | reverse complement strand
GTCGCGCGTGTCGAACTGCGCGGTGAAGCCGATGTGCTCGACGACCTGCTCGGGGATGCCGAAGTCGGCCAGCAGCGACCTGCGCGCCTCCTTGGCCGGCGGCAGCTTCATGAGCATCGAGATCGTGCCCTTCGGCAGCATGTCGAGGAGCTTCTTGTCCACCCGCAGGGTGAGCTGCGGTGCGTTCGCGGCCTTGGCGAAGGCGTTGAGCGACTCGCCGACCCGGATCGACTTCGTGGCGGTGAGGTGGAAGGCCTGGCCGTCGAGCTCGGGCGCGTGGGCGATGTGGTCCATCGCCTTGGCGACGAAGTCGACCGGGACGATGTTGTTCCAGCCCAGCTCGGGCCCGACCAGTGGCACCCACTCGGGCAGCCAGTGGCGCAGCTTCTGGATCGCCTTGAAGAAGTAGTACGGCCCGTCGATCTTGTCCATCTCGCCGGTCTCGGAGTGGCCGACGACGACGGCGGGCCGGTAGACGCGCCACGGCACGGTCGACTGCTCGCGGGCGATCTTCTCGGACTCGAACTTCGTGCGGTGGTAGGCCGAGGGCAGCTTCTGGCCCTCGTCGAACATGTCCTCGCGGAAGTGGCCCTTGTAGAGGCCGGCGGCGGCGACGGACGAGGTGTGGTGCAGGATGCCCGCCTCGACCGCGTATGCAAGGACGACCGCATAGCGCGTGCCCTGGACGATCGTGCGCTCGTTGGCCTCGTCGTCGGCGGTCATGTCGTAGACCGCGGCGAGATGGAAGAAGTGGTCGATGTCGCCCTTGTGCTCGTCGATCCAGGCCTGGTCGACGCCGAGCTTGGGCTCGGTCAGGTCGCCGACGACCGGCTTGATCCGATCGCTGCCGCCCCAGCGCTCGGAGGTGAGCCTGTCGAGGCGATCGGTCGAGGCCGCGCGCACGAGCACGTGGACGTCCCCCTCGCGATTGGCCAGGAGCTCCTCGACGAGATGCCGGCCGATGAACCCTGTTGCGCCAGTGACGAAGTAGCTCATGCGGCGAACCCTACCCCGGCGCCGCGGAACGGTTGACCGCGCATCGCAAACCTACTAGTCTTAGGTAACAACCTACGAACCATAGGAATCGGGATGCGATCCACCACCATCACACCCACCCTCGTGCAGCTCACCAGGCTGCGCTTCATCAATGCCTACCTCGTGCGCGAGGACGACGGCTTCACGCTGGTCGACACCACCCTGAAGGGCGCGACCGGAGCCATCATCGATGCGGCTCGAGAGGCCGGCGACGACGTCCGGCGCATCGTGCTGACGCATGGCCACACCGACCACGTCGGCGGTCTCGATGGGCTGAAGAAGCGCCTCGGCGACGCAGTCGAGGTTCTCATTCCCGAGGGCGACGAGCGGATCCTCGCGGGGGAGTGGAAGCCCGAGGGCAAGCTGCCGGGCAGCTGGCCGAAGGTGAACACGCGCGCCGATGTGCGCCTCGCCGCGGGCGATCGCGTCGGCAGCCTCGAGGTCGTCGCCGCGCCGGGTCATTCGCCCGGGCACGTCGCGCTCCTGGACACGCGCGACCGCACGCTCATCTGCGGCGACACGTTTACGACGCTCGGCGGCGTCGCCGTGTCAGCCCGCAATCCGCAGCGGTTCCCGCTCGCGGCGATGGGGACCTGGGACCCGGAGCTCGACCGCGCGTCTGCGCGCACACTGCGCGCGCTCGACCCGGCGCGCCTGGCTCCCGGCCACGGCCCGGTGGTCGCCGACCCCGGCGCTGCGATGGACCGCGCGATCGAGCGTTCCTAGTGGCGCGCGCAGGCCTGGACGGCGACGCGGTCGTCGAGGCCGCCGCGGTGCTGGCGGATGCCGAAGGACTCGAAGCCGTGACGCTCGCACGGCTGGCCGCCGACGCCGGCGTGCGACCGCCTTCGCTCTACGCTCACGTCGCCGGCCTGGACGACCTACGCCGCCGGCTCGGCATCCGCGGCGCACGCGAGCTCGGCGACGCCTTGCGCGATGCCGCGACCGGCCGCGCCGGGCGTGACGCCCTGGTTGCCGTCGCCGCCGCGTACCGGCGCCATGCCCGCCGCCACCCCGGCACCTACCTGGCCGCGCAGCGCGCGCGCCCGGGGGACGCCGAGGCGGAGGCCGCCGGCGCCGAGGTGGTCGAGGTGATACTCGCCGTGCTGCGCGGTTACGACCTCGATGGCGACGACGCGGTCCACGCGGCGCGTGCGGTGCGCGCCGCGCTGCACGGCTTCGTGACGCTCGAAGCGTCCGGAGGCTTCGGCATGCGCCAGTCCGTCGGTGAGAGCTTCAAGCGGCTCGTCGACCTGCTGGATCGCGGCCTGCGTGGCTAGGCCACGGCGCGCGAACCGCTCGCCGGCACCATCCGTCCGTGCTGGTGCAGACTCGGGGCGAGCCGCGCGGCGAGGGCGTGTGCCTGCGCGCGGATCTCGCCCGCGGCGGTGCTCTCCCACAGGTCGCCGCGGCGCAGCGCACCGAGCGTGAAGAGCCGCCGGCTCGGCCTCCCGTCGTCGTCGAGCAGCGCACCGTCGGGCCCGGTGCGCAGCCCGAGTCCGAGCGGGTCGGGAACCGCGCGGCCCGAGGCAAGCAGGGTGCGCAGCAGCGGGTCGGTCGTGCGCGTGACGTCCATCATCAGGCCGGTGCAGACGACCACGCGCCCGGCGCGCAGCGGCTGCGCGCCCTTGCCGAGGTCCACGGCCAGGGCATCGCGATCGGCCCGCGCACCCACGGCTGTCCCGGCGTGCGTCGCGAAGCGGTCCTGGGAGCACAGCGCGGCGAGTCGCCAGGCCACATCGGGCGCCATGCGGTGGCGCCGGACCTCCCAGGCGCGGTGGCGGTGCTCGAGGAAGCGCCGGCGCTCGGTCTCGTCCATGCGCGCCCAGAGCTCCGACACATGGGGGCGCAGCCCGTCCACGACGTCGCGCCAGTCATGGCCGCGGTCCCGCATCGCCGCGATGTGCTCGGTGAGCAACAGCTCGAGCGTCTCGACCGTGAGCGGGCCGGGCGGCAGCGCCGGGGGCGGGGCTGGGTCGCGCAGGCCCGGCAGATGGGCGAAGGGCAGGCGGCCGCGCCGCGAGACCGAGACCACACGGGCGGCCGGCGATGTATCGCAGGCCGACAGCGCGACGTCCACGGCCGTGAGGCCGGCGCCGAGCACGAGCGTGGTGGCGGGCGGCTCGTCGAGCGCACCCGGCGCCCACGGGTCGAGGACCACGCGCGGGTCGTCGGGCAGGAAGTCCGGCCGCGGGCAGCGCGGGCTGCCGAGCGCCAGGACGACCTGGTCGCAGACCTCCGTGCGGCCGTCGGCGAGCTGCAGCCGGACGCCGCCGGGCTCGACGCGAGCATCGACGCCCTCGCCCTCGACGCGCTCGATCGCCCGCCCGCGCGCCGCCGACCGCTCGGCCTCGCCCAGGACCGAGCGCACGTAGGCGCCGTAGAGGGGCCGCGGCAGGTAGCTGCCCGCCGGCAGCGGCCCGAGCCGTGCCTCGGCCCAGCGGGCGAAGTGCCCAGGGTCGTCGGGGAATGCGCTCATCCGCTCCGCGGGGACGTTGAGCAGGTGACGTTTGTCGGGCGTGCCGTAGGCGACACCGGGCCCGAAGCGCGCGGTGCGCTCCACCAGCAGCACCCGCAGCGGTCCCGGCGCCGCGCGCAGCAGCTGCACGGCAGTCAGCGTTCCCGCCAGACCGGCGCCGACGATCCCCACGGTCGGCGGCGTGCCGTGAGCCCTCATCGCGCCGCCACCAGCACGACGCCGAGCGCCTCGAGGTCGCCGATGCCGCCGCCGGTCACCCGGCGCGCGTGATGCCCGGCGCGACGCAACCATGCGGCCGCGCTGGCGGCGCGGCGCCCTGTGGCACAGGCCACCGCCAGCGGGCGCGCGGGCAACCGCCCCGCCTCGGGGCGCAGTCGCGCCAGCGGCAGGTGGATCGAGCCGGCGAGGTGGGCGAGGCGCCACTCGGGCTCGTCGCGCACGTCGACGACGACCACCTCGTCGAGCCACGCCGGAAGGTCCTCGACCGGGATCGAGCGCGCGCCCCGGAGCTCGAGCCCCGCAGCGGCGAGCGCCGGCGGGCCGCCCGGCAGCAGTCCCTGCAGGTTCTCGAACCCCACCGCGCGCAGGCGCCACGCGAGCTCGGCGGCATCGCCGTGCGCGGCCCCGGCGACGACCACCGGCGCCTCGGCGTCGAGCAGCCAGGCGGCGCGGGTCGCGACGCCGCGGCCGGGGAGCGGCAAGTTCAGGGAGTCGAGGGCGTGGGCGTCGTCGAAGGCCTCGGGGGAGCGTGCGTCGACGAGCACGGCGCCGTCGCGCAGGGCGCTGCGCAGGTCGGCGCCGGAGAGCACGTCCAGCGACGTGCCGGTTGCGGGCGCGGCGCGGCGGTTGCGCGCCACGACGCGCTCGACGGTCGGTGGTCGGCTTGGGGTGCCGCCGACGAGCTGCTCGGCGAAGGCCACCTCGTCGCCGCGCAGGAGGGGGTTTGCGCGCCGCTCGTAGCCGAGCGTCGAGCTCGTGCGCTGTGAGAGCGTGCCGCCGCCGCAGAGCGAGCCGCCGACGTGGCCCGGCCAGAGCTCGACGTCGCCGGGCAGGGAGCCGAGGCTGCCGAGGGTCGCGTGCAGCGAGCGCGCACCCTCGTGAGCGTCGACTG
>JAWVFZ010000328.1:0-2993 GCA_033855555.1 Solirubrobacteraceae bacterium | reverse complement strand
CTCGCGTTTTGTGGCGTGTTCGCGAGCGCCTCGGCCGTTTGTTCGGTCTCGACAGCATCTCGGCACGGGTCGAAGGGGCCCGGGATGATGCCGGGGGCAGGCTGCCGATCCCGGGTACGAACGAGATTTCGCTGGCCGGCCGGCTGCCGGACGATCTGCGCGACACTGCGTCGGATCTGCGGTTTGCGTCGGTGCCGTTCACGCCGCTCTACCGCACTCACGACGAATTTGCCGCGGAAATGTCGAACCAGACCGTGCACGGCGTGCTGCACCTGGCCTGGGTCGATCAGGGCAAAGGCCGCTACCAGGGACAGATGGCCGTCTACGTCAAGCCCCGCGGTCTACTCGGGAAGGCATACATGGCGCTCATCAAGCCGTTTCGGCACTGGATCGTCTATCCAGGTCTCATGCGACAGGTCGAGCGAGCGTGGAAGACACGCGCACGCGCTCCCCGCTAGGCCGCGTTCGACGTGATCTGGTCCGCCTGAGCCGTACGGCTACGGAGCGCTACGGAGCGAGGTCGGTCTCGACCTCGAAGCAGCGCTCGACGGGGAGCCCCAGCTCAGCGGCGTGGGCCAGCACGCTCTCCCGATCCGGCGACTCGTAGACGCAGAATGCCTTCAGGCCACCGTCGCTGCGAACGACGTGCGTGTGCTCCCATTCGATCTGCGGGAAGCGGGCAAGCCTGATCTCGGTCGAATGGGCCGCGATTCGGTCGAGGTCCTCACGGGTGACGTCGCCGACGGTTCGCTCGAGCAGATACCTGGGCATGGGCCGAGTCTCTCATGTCCGGTGTGGGCAGGAGTAGGATCGCCCGACCCCCGTGAGCCTTGCAATCCGCCTGCTCGGCAACCCGCAGATCGAGCGTGACGGGGTCCCCGTCCCGGCCCCGCGCGGGCGCAAGACCTGGGCGCTGTTGGCTTATCTGCTGCTCTGCGAGCGCCCGCCTCCGCGCAGCCGCGTTGCGTCGCTGCTGTTCTCCGAGGCAGAGGATCCGCTGGGCGCTCTCCGCTGGAGCCTCTCCGACCTGCGCCGGACGCTCGGCGCGGCCGATGCACTCGGCGGCGACCCGCTGGAGCTGAGGCTTCCGCCGGGCGCCGCTGTCGACGTCAGCGCGCTGATCGCTCCGGGTGCGGACGTCTCGTTCAGGCCCCCCGAGGGCGAGCTGCTCGAAGGCATGACCTTCCCCTCGAGCCCGGTGTTCGAGTCCTGGCTCGGGGTGATGCGACGGCATCTGGATGGCGCCGTCCGGGCGATGGCGCACGACGAGGCGCTCGCGCGACTGGCGGCCGGCGACACGGCGCGCGCCGGCGAGCTCGCTGCGCAGCTCGTTTCGCAGGACCCGCTCGATCAGGCCGGTCAGGAGCTGCTGATCCGTTGTCTGGCGCGCGCGGGCCGGCGTCAGGCGGCCGAACGACAGCTGGCCGAATGCGAGGCGCTGTTCCGGCGCGAGCTGGGCGTCCTTCCGGGCCCCGAGCTGCGCAGTGCGGCGAGCGATGGCGATAGCGCCACTGCGGGAGCGGTCGGGGACAGCGACGCTGCGCTCGGTCAGCTCGAGGCAGGACAGGCGGCCCTTGACGCGGGCGCCGTCGAGCCGGGCGTGCAGATCCTCCGCCAGGCCTGCGCCGAGGCAGCGGGGAGCGGGGATGCGGCGCTCGCGGCGCGGGCTCTGGCCGCGCTCGGGTCGGCACTCGTGCACGCGGTGCGCGGCCGGGACGAGGAAGGCGCGCTGCGCCTGCACGAGGCGCTGCGGCTTGCGGAAGGGCAAGGCGAGCGGGCCACCGCCGCGGCCGCGTGCCGCGAGCTTGGCTACATCGACGTCCAGGCCGGGCGCGGTCCCTCGGCCGGGCGCTGGCTGACGCGGGCGACCGAGATCGCGGAGGGAAACGAGGAGGTCTGCGCGGTCCTGGGCGTGCGCGGCATGGCGCTGTCGGACCGGGCTCACTACGGGGCGGCACTGGATCTGCTCAACCGCTCCGTCGCGCGCGCGGAGCGTTGCGGTCGGCGCAGGCAGGCAGCTTGGTCGTTGTCGCTGATCGGGCGCGCTCACATGCTGCGGGGCGAGCTTTCGCTCGCCTTGCCTGCGCTCGACGAAAGCCTCGCGCTCGTCGCCGCCGAGCGCTGGACGGCGTTCCGGCCCTGGCCGGAGGCGCTCCGGGCCGAGGCTTCGCTGCTGATGGGTCGCCCCGACCATGCCGCCGAACGCCTCGACCTCGCCTTCCGGCTCGCCTGCCGGCTCGGCGATCCCTGCTGGGAGGCGATGGGAGCGCGGCTCATGGGCCTCTTGGCGGCCCAGGAGGACGACACGGCCAAGGCGCGCGACCTGCTCGCCGACGCGCTGGCTCGAGCGACTCGCGTCTCGGACGCCTACCAGTGGGTCCATGCGCACGTGCTCGACAGCTCCGCCGGCCTCGCCGTGGAAACGGGTGCTGAGGACGCCGCGCAGATCGTCGACAGGCTTGCTCAGCTGGCCGAGCGATGCGGCCTGCGGGAGTTCGTGGTGCGAGCGCACGTGCACCGCGGCCGGCTGGGTGTCCCGGGATCGCTGGAATCTGCTCGCCTGCTCGCCGCGGAGATCGACAACCCGATGCTCGACGCGCTCGTCGCGCCCGCCCTGCCCGCCTGACTCACACGCCTGCTCACACGGGCTTGCCGTTGGCTGGGCTCATCAACCAACGATGGAGGCCTCAAATGCCGTACATCAACTGCCGTGTGATGGAGGGTGTGCTCTCCGATGACCAGAAGGCGGAGGTCGCCGAGCAGTTCACCGAGACGATCGTGTCGGTCGTCGGTGAGCCGGTTCGCGGCCTGACGTGGGTCGTGATCGACGACATGGCGAGCGGCCAGCTGACGATCGGCGGGCGCCCGGTCACGACCGAGGGGGTCAAGGAAGTCCTGGCAGGGGCTCCGGCGGGCGTCTGACCTACCGAACGGCCGCGGCGGCGCGGGCTAGCGCGTCGCCGCGGCGGTCACTTAGCGGCCGGCAGCTGGCC
>JAWVFZ010000327.1:0-5303 GCA_033855555.1 Solirubrobacteraceae bacterium | reverse complement strand
TGAACACGGACTCGTTCCTGTCGGCCGCCTCCTTCCAGGAGACGACGAAGGTCCTCACCGACGCCGCGCTCGAGGGCAAGAAGGACACCCTCAACGGGCTGAAGGAGAACGTGATCATCGGCAAGCTGATCCCGGCCGCGACGGGGCTCAAGCGCTACCGCCGCATCGAGATCGAGCCGGCGGAGCCGCTCCCCCGCGCGATCGACGACGTCGGTCTGCTCGACCAGGACGAGATCGCCGCCGAGCTCGGGCTCGGCGACGGCGACGGCCTGGGCGGCTTCGGCGCCGCCTTCGAGTCCGACATCGCCTCGCTGGAGGACATCGGCGCAGGCGGCACGGACCCCGGCTTCGCCGAGGAGCTCGCGGACCTCGACGTGCCCTCGGACGACAAGTAGACCCTCCGGACAGCTTCTGGAGGCCATCGGAGCCCCGCCAGTCCGGCGGGGCTCCGTTCGTTGTCGGGTCGCGATGGGATCCTTCCTCGCCATGACCGATCCCGTGGGCCCTTTCAGCGACTGGCAGTACGGCATCTACCTGCGCGGCATGGGCATGGGCGAGCGGCCCGAGCTGCCGGTGGCGTGGGACGCACTCGAGCGCGCCGCGTACGACGCGCTTGACGAGGCGCCGCGCGGCTATGTGTGGGGCGGTGCGGGCACGGGCGACACGATGCGCGCCAACCTGGACGCGCTGCGCGCGTGGCGGATCGTGCCGCGTCATCTGCGCGCCGTCGAGGCGCGCGACCTCTCGGCCGAGGTGCTCGGCTCGCGGTTGCCGGCCCCGCTGGCGCTGGCGCCGATCGGCGTCCAGTCGATCGTGCACCCCGAGGGCGAGCTTGCCAGCGCGCGGGCGGCCGCCGCCGTCGGCGTCCCGTACACCGCGAGCACCGCGGCGGCCCACACGATGGAGGAGATCGCCTCGGCCGGGGGCGAGCGCTGGTACCAGCTCTACTGGCCCAAGGACGAGGCGATCTGCGCCTCGCTGGTGAAGCGCGCCGAGGCGGCGGGCTACACGGCGATCGTGGTCACCCTCGACACGTTCTTCCTCGGCTGGCGGCCCACTGATCTCGCCCAGGGCTTCCTGCCCTTCCTGCGCGGCGAGGGCATCGCGCAGTTCCTCAGCGACCCGGTCTTCCGCGCCCAGCTCGCGAGGCCGCCCGAGGAGGACCTGCAGGCCGCAGTCGGGCACTGGGTGTCGATCGTCAACAAGGTCGTGCAATGGGAGGACCTGGCGTGGCTGCGCGGGATCACCGAGCTGCCGATCGTCCTCAAGGGCGTCCTGCACCGCGACGACGCCCGCCGCGCCGTCGCGGCGGGGATGGACGGGGTCGTGGTCTCCAACCACGGCGGCCGCCAGGTGGACGGCGCCGTGGCGGCGCTGGACGCGCTGGTCGACGTGGCCGATGAGATCGGCGGGGACGCGACGGTGCTCTTCGACTCCGGGATCCGCTGCGGGGCCGACGTCGTCAAGGCGCTGTGCCTCGGGGCCGACGCGGTGCTGCTCGGCCGGCCGTTCCTCTGGGGCCTGGCGCTGGCGGGCGCAGACGGCGTCGAGCACGTGCTGCGGATGCTGCTCGCCGAGGTCGACCTGACGATGGCCCTCAGCGGCGCCGCGACGGTCGCCGACCTGACGCCCGAGCTGCTCAGGCGGGCCTGAGCCCGTCGGCCCACGCCGCCAATTCGGCGGCGGCCGCATCGTCCAGGCCCGTGGCCGGATCCGTGCGAACGAGGAGGGTCGGCGCGGCGCGCTGGTCGGCCCAGGCGAAGCAGGCGTCGTTGAAGGCGTCGTCGATCCAGGCCAGCGGCCGGTCGCCGGCGCGGGCGTCGATTGCCGCGAGCTTCCAGTGGGCGTTCGCGGACACGGGCCCACCTTCCCCGTTTTGATCGAAGGACAGATGGGCAAGTCTGGGCAACCCCAGCAGGTGGGGGAGGTACTCGTCGGCCTTCTCCTCCCACCCGCTGCACCAGACGGCCTCGAAGCGTTCGCAGAGGGCTAGAAGGTGGCGCGCTGCGGGGGCCGAAAGGAAGTGCGAGATGCCGTCGATCTGGTGCCACGTGCCCTCGATCGGCCATCCGTCCACGCCGAACCCCCACAGGGACAGCACACCATCTATGTCGACCAAAAGCAGCGGTTTCGCGCTCAACACGTGCAACATGGTTACCGGATTGGGGTACTTCCGCGTGTCCGGCCGAGACTCGCTAGCCTGCTACAAGCGAGTCAAGGTCAAGTGGACGCAGTGTGGTGCCGATGGATGGTGCAACGCTCGGCGCTTCTGTCCCACGGTCGTTGAGACCCCGACTCGCCCTTTTTCATGATCCAACTTGGCATCCTGCTCGCGCTCCTCTGCGCCGTCGTGTCGAACCTCGGGTTCTTCTTCAAGCACCGCGGCGCTTGCGAGGCGCCCCCGGTCGACATCCGCCACCCCTTCAAGACGGCCAGGGCGCTCTACTCCTCCAAGTGGTTCGCGCTGGGCATGATCGTCGCGACGAGCGCCTGGGGCTTCCATGTCGCCGCGCTGGCGATGGCTCCGATGTCGGTCGTCCAGGTTGTGCTCGCCGGCGGAGTCGTGCTGATCGCCGTCATGGCGGATCGTCTCTTCGGCTTCGAGGTCGGGCGCCGCCAATGGGCCGGGCTCGGCCTCACCGCCGCGGGCCTCGTGCTTCTCGCCGTCACCCTCCCGGCCTCGCACGGCGCGCATTCGGCCTTCAACACCCCGGCGATGATCGCCTTCGAGGCCGGCCTCTTCTTCATCGGCGGCCTGCTGATCATGGGCCCCCGCGCAGGCGCTCCTGCCGAGCACCACGGCGTGATGCTCGGCGCCGCCAGCGGCGTGCTCTTCGGCGTCAGCGATGTCGCCATCAAGGCGCTCACGCACGTCGGTGGCCTCGACGGCATCCTTGGCGTCCTCGTGAGTCCGTGGCTGCTCGTCACGATCCTGGCGTCGGTCGCCGCGTTCTACGCCTCGGCCCGCGGCCTGCAGGACGGCGACGCCGTCCCGGTCATCGCGATCACCGGCACCGCGGCCAACATCTCCTGCATCGCGGGCGGCATCATCGTCTTCGGCGACCCGCTCCCAGGCGACGTGCTCGGCATCGTCATCGAGGCCGTCGCCTTCCTCATGGTCATCGCGGCATCCGCGCTGACCCCGGCGCCTGTCCGCTCCGCGGGCATCGCCGCCCCCGCAGCCGCTTAGAGACCCCTGGCTGAGCCTCGGTCGAGACCGAGTTGGCACTGGCAGGCGTCGCTGCCGTCCGTACGGTCGGCCCATGTCCAAGATCGTCATCCTCCTCGCCGCCGCCGCCATGGCAACCATGGGCTGCGGAACCAGCTCGAAGACCAAGGAGCTCTCGCGCGACGTCGTATCCAAGCCCGGACACGGCGCCGACAAGGACTCCCTGTTCCGCGCGGCCAACCTTGCAAAGGCGCTCGAAGCTCTGAAGAGCAAGGCAGGCTCGCAGAAGCTGGTGCTGTTCAAGATCGAGTCGGCGTCCCTCAAGACGATGGTGACCGACGGCAAGACCGCGACCAACATCATCGTCACCAAGGAGTTCAATGCGACCGACATCGGTGGGGTGGGCGTGATGACCGGCGACCCGTTCGCGGTGGACGCCGTCCATTCGGACACTCCCGAGAAGATCGTCGCCGCCCTTTCGAAGAAGGGCGTCACGCTGAAGGACGTCGACTACTTCACGGTCCTCGGCAGCGGCTCCGCGCCGCAGATGGAGGTGTTCACGCTGGGCGACAAGGGCATCTACCAGGCGAATCTGGACGGCTCCAAGGTCCACACGCTGGGCAGCCTGCCGACCGCTACGGGTTCGGGCGGCTCGTCGTCCAAGAGCGCCGGGTCAAGTGGTGGCGGCTCGGCGGCCAACCCCGCCGCAGCCCTCGGGGACTGCATCGCAAAGGCCGGCACGGATGCCGCCGCGATCCAGAAGTGCGCAACCGGCGGCTAAGCCGCTGCCGCGCCTGCTGCAAGCACGGACGCAACGGCGCCGGGCGCATCCCACATCGGGAGGTGCCCGGCGCCTTGCAGCCATTCGTGTCGAGCGGATGGCAGCACGCGGCGCGCGCGGTGGGCCTGGCGTGCGAGCAGCAGCCGGTCGCGTGAGCCCCAGGCCACCGTGACCCGCGCGTTTGCGAGCTCCTGTCCGTCGTGGAAGGTGTAGTCGTCGAAGAGCTCGAGCGCCTCGGCGAACGCGGGCGCGCCGAGGCAGGCCTCGACGGAGTCGAGGAGCTCCCGGGGCGGCACCGCCCACGGGCGCCCGAAGAGCTGCCAGCCGAAGATCGAGCGTCCCACGGCGGTGGCCACGAGCGCCGGTAGCAGCGAGCGCAACGCGCGCATCTGGGCCGTCGCGCGCCGCAGCGAGTCCTGGCACCACCGGCGCTCCTGCGGCGTCCAGAAGCCGACGGGCGCCAGAGCGACGGCGCTGGCGACGGCGCCCCGCCGCGCGAGCTCCAACGCGATCCCGGCGCCCATCGAGTTCCCGGCGACGTGGCAGCCCTCCAGGCCTTCGGCGCGCAGCCAGCCGGCGAACGCATCCGTCTGGCGGTCCACCGTCGGACGCTCGACCTGCGCGGGTGAGCTCCCGAAGCCCGGGAGGTCGACAGCGATCACCTCGAAGCGCTCGGCCAGCACGTCCATCACGGGCGCCCAGAGCTCCGCACGCGAGCCGATGCCGTGGAGCAGGACGTACGGCTCGCCGGAGCCGCGACGCAGGTGGCGGACCTCCATCAGGGCGCCGCGGCGGGTGTGGCGCCGGTCGCGCTGACCGGGTCGGCCGTCAGCTTCTGGGCGAAGTAGACCGGGATGATCGAGAGCACGACGCTCGCCAGCGCGACGACGTTGACGATCGGAAGGTTCCGCGGCCGCGAGAGGTTGTTGAGGATCCAGATCGGCAGCGTCTCCGTGCTCCCGGCCGTGAACGTCGTGACGATCACTTCGTCGAAGCTCAGCGCGAATGCCAGCAGCGCGCCGGCGATCATCGCGCTGCGCAGCTGCGGGAACGTGACGAAGCGGAAGGTCTGCCAGCTATGGGCCCCGAGGTCCGCGCTGGCCTCCTCGAAGTTGCGAGCCGTTCGCCGCAGGCGCGCGACGACGTTGTTGTAGACGACGACGATGCAGAACGTCGCATGGCCCACGATCACGGTGAAGAGGCTGAGATCGAGCTTGACCACCTGGGTGAACGTCGAATTCAGCGCCATGCCGGTGACGATGCCCGGCAGCGCGATCGGCAGGATCACCAGGAACGAGATCGTCTCGCGGCCGAAGAAGCGGTAGCGCGAGACCGCCATCGCCGCCAGCGTCC
>JAWVFZ010000326.1:0-3551 GCA_033855555.1 Solirubrobacteraceae bacterium | reverse complement strand
GCGAGACCGTCACGCCGTGCCCGCACCATCCGATCGGTGCCAAGGGCGTCGGCGAGTCGCCGTGCGTCGGCTCCCCGCCGTGCATCACGAACGCCGTCATCGACGGCCTCCGTGTCCACACGGGTGGGAAGGTTCGCCACATGGACATGCCGTGCAACCCGGCCCGCACCTGGGCCGCGATGCAGGGCAACGCGGCGCCGCCGCAGTGAGAAATGCCGCTCTGGCGCGGCGAGCCGATGAGCTCGCCGCGCAGGGCGCGGCCTACGTGACCGCGACCGTCGTCCGCGCACAGCGGCCGACGAGCGCGCACGCGGGCGACGTCGCGCTCGTCACCAGCGCTGGAACGATCCAGGGGTTCGTCGGCGGCATCTGCGCCGAGCACAGCGTCAGGCTGTTCGCCTGGACGGCGATGAAGACCGGCGAGCCGATCCTGCTGCGCATCCTTCCCACGGCTCCCGAGGACGCCAAGGAGCAGGAGCAGGAGGAGGGAGCCATGACGGTCCTCAACACCTGCCTTTCGGGCGGGGCGATCGAGGTCTTCCTCGAGCCCTTCCTGCCGATCCCGCGCGTGAGCGTCGTCGGATCGAAGCCGATCGCCGCGCAGATCAAGCGGCTCGGGTCGGAGTTCGACCTGGACATCGTCGCCTCCGGCGACGAGCCCGCCGACGTCCGCGAGGGCGACCTCGGCCTGATCGTCGCCGCCCACGGCAAGGGCGAGCTCGAAGCGCTGCGCGCCGGCGTCGAGGCCGGCCTGCCCTACGTCGGGCTCGTCGCGAGCCCGAAGCGCGGCGCGGCGCTGATCGACGAGCTGCGCGAGGCCGGCGTCCCCGAGGAGCAGCTCGCGCTGATCGAGTGCCCCGCGGGCATCGACATCAACGCCAAGCAGCCGCCCGAGGTCGCGCTGTCGATCATCGCGCGGCTGATCGAGCGCCGCCACTCCGACGACTACAAGCCGCCGCTGCGCGCGCCGACCGACCAACAGGCGCCGGAGTTCGCCGTCGACCCGGTCTGCGGCATGACCGTCACCGTCGAGCCCGGGGCGCTGCAGCTCGAGCACCACGGCGAGACCGTCTACTTCTGTGCCCCCGGCTGCAAGAAGACCTACGAACGCGAGCACATGTCCGCGGGCCCGTCCGCCGCCGCGCCGGCGGTCAAGGCGACCAGTGCGCCCGCCACGGCGGTCGACCCGATCTGCGGGATGACCGTGCTGGCCGTGGCCGAGACGCCGCACGCCGAGCACGACGGCGAGACCGTGTACTTCTGCTGTGACGGGTGCAAGGCGAAGTTCGAGGAGCAGCATGCCGTCGCCGCCGGCTGACGGCTTTGTCACAGGGCTCGTACTCGGTGCAGGCGGATCACGCCGGCTCGGCCGTCCCAAGCAGCTGCTGGCCTACGGCGAGACGACGCTGCTGGGCCACGTCCTGAACACCGCCCGCGGCTGTGGCTTCGATCAGCTGATCGTCGCGCTCGGCGGCGCTGCCGACGGCGTGCGCGAGCAGGTCGACCTCGGCGGCGCGGAGGTCGTGATCAACGAGGCCTACGGCAGCGGCTGCTCGTCGTCGATCGCCGCCGCGCTCGGCGCCGTGCATCCGCGCAGCGAGCTGCTGGTGCTGATGCTGGGCGACATGCCCGGGGTGACGCCCGCCACGGTGCGGGCGCTGCTGGCCGGTCGCGGCGATGCGCCGCTGGCGGTCTGCAGCTACGACGACGGTCGCGGGCATCCGTTTGTGTTTGCGCGCCGTATATTCCGTGAGCTGGCAGACCTGCACGGCGACAAGGGCGTTTGGCGGCTGCTCGACGAGCGCGCCGACGAGGTCGTGGAGGTCAAGATCGCCGGACCGGTCCCGCTCGACGTGGACACCCCTGAAGACTACGAGGCAGTCCTGGCCGCGGCCGGGTTTATGGAGGCACGCGTATGAGTCGACTGGTACGGAGCGACGAGCTCGAAGAGGAGATGCGCCGGCTTGTGCCGAGCGTCGAGAAGCTCGGCCAGATGCTGGCCGGCGTGGACTATCTCGCGGACGAGGGACTCGCGACGTCGACCTTCCTCGCGCTGCGCCTGCCGCAACCGCTGCTGCTCGAGGGCGAGGCGGGGGTCGGCAAGACCGAGCTCGCCAAGGCCCTCGCAGAGGTCATGGACACCCCGCTGATCCGCCTGCAGTGCTACGAGGGCATCGACGCCGCCGAGGCGCTGTACGAGTGGAACTACCCCAAGCAGCTGCTGAGCATCAGGATGGCGGACTCCAAGGGCACCGACCTCGGCGAGGAGGAGCTGTTCGGGCCCGAGTACCTCATCCGCCGCCCGCTGCTGCGCGCGCTCGAGCATCCCGGCCCGCGGCCGGCCGTGCTGCTGATCGACGAGCTCGACCGTGCCGACGACGACTTCGAGGCCTTCCTGCTCGAGCTGCTCGCCGAGGCGACGGTGACGATCCCCGAGATCGGCACGATCAAGGCGACGCACCCGCCGATCGTGATCCTGACCTCCAACCGCACGCGCGACCTGCACGACGCCGTCAAGCGCCGCTGCCTGTATCAGTGGATCGACTACCCCGGTCCCAAGCGCGAGGTCGAGATCGTCCGCCGCCGCGTCAAGGGCGCCGCGGAGGTGCTCACCGTGCAGGTGGCCAACGCCGTCTCGCGGATGCGCAAGTCCGACGTGCAGAAGCCGCCGGGCATCGCCGAGGCGATCGACTGGGTGTCGGCGCTGAACATGCTCGGCATCGAGACGCTCGACGCCGAGAGCGCCGACAGGACGCTAGGCTCGGTCCTGAAGTACAGCGAGGATCAGGAGGTGATCCGCGCTTCCGGGCTCGAGGAGCTGATCGCGCTGGAGGAGTCGTAAGTGGTCCATCCCGTAACAGTCCACCCGCAACGCCGGGCGCCGATCACCGCCTGGCGGCGTCCTCGGACCTCGATGGCCCAGAGGGCCACCTTCGGCCCTGCGTCCTTGCCAGCCGGCGACGGCATCCCGGCGTTCCGGGCGGCCTGTCACGCGACGGACCACTAGTGGCCGACAACGGCTATCGGGTCGAGAAGGTCAGGCGGGACGAGGACGCCTACGGGGTCGAGGACGTCGAGCTCGACCTCCCCGCCGTCGTCGGCGCGTTCAGCCAGCGCCTGCACGAGGCGGGCATGCCCGTCACGCCGTCGCAGACCCAGCAGTACGCGCGCTCGCTCAGCCTGACCAAGCCGATCTCGCGGCGGCGCCTGTACTGGACGACGCGGGCGGTCTTCGTCACCGGCTTCATCCAGGTGCCGACGTTCGACCGCGTCTTCCGGGAGGTCTTCGGCAGCGCGGCGAAGAACGACTTCGACGACTCCGAGGTCGAGCTCGAGCCGGCCCCGCCGAAGGACAACGAGGAGGCGCCGGAGTCCGAGACCGACGACGAGATCGACTCCGAGGACTCCGCCGGTGGCTCTGACGTCAGCCAGTCCAGCGGCTCGGGCGACGACGAGGAGGAGTCCGAGGAGATCGAGGTCCCGATCCTCTCGGCGAGCGAGGAGGAGGAGCTGTCGGAGAAGCACTTCTCGGCGCTGCAGTCCCACGAGCT
>JAWVFZ010000325.1:0-9538 GCA_033855555.1 Solirubrobacteraceae bacterium | reverse complement strand
CTGCTGCGCGAGACGATCGTCATCGAGTGCGGGCCGAGCCACCTCGAGCACCTCGACTCGATCGTCGACCCGCTCGTCGTGACCGACCTCGCGACGGTCGTCTGGTCGCCCCACAACCACTGGGCGGCGGTCGAGTCGCTGAGCCGCCTGGCGCAGGTCGTGCTCCTGGACAGCGTGGACGACCCCGACCTCGACGAGGCGCTGGAGCGCGCGTGCCGGTTCTCGGGGAAGTTGTACGTGGTCGATCTGGCGTGGCTGCGCTCGACGCCGTGGCGTGAGCGCGTCGCCGGCGCGTTCGACCGGCCCTCCCGTCGCGCGGACCTCAAGACGATCAGCGCCGTCCACATCCGCCATCACCCCGACTCGACCGCGGCCGGACTGCTGATGGCGGGCTGGCTCGCGACGCGGCTGGGCTGGGAGCCGTCCCGCCTGACCGCACGCAGCGGCGGGCTCTACGGCAGGATGCACGCCCGCCGCCAGGATGTGGAGGTCACGCTCACGCCCACGCCGATGGGGGTGCGCGGGCTGGCTGGCGTGACGATCGCGAACGCCAGGGGCGAGTCCCTCGAGCTCGACCGCGGCGAGGGCGGGCTGCGCGCGGTGTACAGGGGCCGGAAGGGCCAGGAGCGCGCCTGGACGATCCTCGGCGCGTCGCGCGGCGAGGCCGGCATCCTGGGCGAGGGCATCCGCCAGGCCCTCCTGCGCGACCCGACCTACGGCCCGGCGCTTGCCGCGGCGAACGCGCTGCTCCATCGATGAGGCAGATCGTCGGAGACGTGCCGCTGGGCGGGAGCCCGTTCCCCCCGATCGCCGACTACGCGTTCCTGTCCGACTGCGAGGTCACCGCGCTGGTGGCGCCGAGCGGCAACATCGAGTGGATGTGCCTGCCGCGCATGGACGGCCCGTCGATCTTCGGGGCGATGCTCGACCGCGATGCCGGCGGATTCCGGCTCAGCCCGGCCGACACCGGCGTCCCGGCCGGCCGCCGCTACGTGCCCGGGACGATGGTGCTCGAGACGACATGGGGCACGCGCACGGGCTGGGTCATCATCCGCGACGTCCTGCTGGTCGGCCCGTGGCACCACGAGCGCGAGCGCTCGAACACGCACCGCCGCTCGCCCACCGACTACGACGCAGACCACGTGCTGCTGCGCACGCTGCGCTGCGTCAACGGCTCGGTCGAGATCACCATGGACTGCGACCCCATACTCGACTACGGGCGAGCGCCCGTGCGCTGGGAGTACAGCCAGGACGGCTACCACCAGACCGCCGGCACCGCCGAGGGCCAGGACATCGAGTTGGTCCTGACCTCCGACCTGCGACTCGGCATCGAGGGCTCCCACGTGCGCGCGCGCACGACCTTGCATGACGGCGACGTCGCGTTCGTCGCGCTGTCCTGGTCCGAGCACGGCGGGCCCGAAACCTACGACGACGCCTACCGCTGCCTCGTGCGCACGGCGGACTTCTGGCACGAGTGGCTGTCGCATGGCGAGTTCCCCGACCACCCATGGCGCGCCTACCTGCAGCGCAGCGCGCTGACGCTCAAGGGGCTCACGTACGCGCCGACGGGCGCGATGATCGCCGCCGCGACGACCTCGCTGCCGGAGTCGCCCGGCGGCGAGCGCAACTGGGACTACCGCTACTCCTGGATCCGGGACTCGACGTTCATGTTGTGGGGCCTCTACACGCTCGGTTTCGACTGGGAGGCCAACGACTTCTTCTACTTCATCCGCGACGTCGCCTCTGGCGACGACGATCTGCAGGTGATGTACGGCGTCGGCGGCGAACGGCTCCTGAACGAGTCCACCCTGGACCACCTCGACGGCTACGAGGGCGCGCGGCCGGTCCGGATCGGCAACGGTGCCTTCCAGCAGAAGCAACACGACGTGTGGGGCGCGCTGCTGGACTCGATCTACCTGCACACCAAGTCGCGCGACGAGCTGCCCGAGGACGTCTGGCCGGTGCTCGAGCGCCAGGTCGAGAAGGCGATCGAGTCCTGGCGCGAACCCGACCGCGGGATCTGGGAGGTGCGCGGCAAGCCGCAGCACTTCGTCTCCTCGAAGGTCTTCTGCTGGGTCGCATGCGATCGCGGCGCCCGGCTCGCGCGCTTGCGCGAAGACGAGGAGCGCGCCGCGCGCTGGCAGGCGGCGGCCGACGAGATCCAGGCGGATGTCTGCGAGAACGGCGTCGACGAGCGCGGCGTGTTCGTCCAGCACTACGGCACCGACGCGCTCGACGCCTCGTGCCTGCTGCTGCCGCTGCTGCGCTTCCTGCCGCCTGACGACGAGCGCGTCGTCGCAACGATCAACGCAATCGCCGAAGAGCTGTCGGTCGACGGCCTGGTGCGCCGGTACCGGGTCGAGGAGACCGACGACGGGCTGCACGGCGAGGAGGGGACGTTCGCGATCTGCTCGTTCTGGCTCGTGAGCGCCTATGCCGAGATCGGCGAGAGCGCCAAGGCGCGCGCGCTCTGCGAGAAGCTCCTGGGCTACGCGTCACCGCTGTACCTCTACGCCGAGGAGATCGACGCGAAGTCCGGCCGCCATCTGGGGAACTACCCGCAGGCGTTCACCCACCTGGCGCTGATCAACGCGGTCATGCACGTGATCCGCGCCGATCACGAGCTGGTCAGCCAGCAGCAGCCGCTCGACGCGCGCCGCCGCGAGGGCGGCCTCGACCGCGAGCTAGGCGCGCACCCCAAGGAGGAGCCCGAATGAACGTCATCCGCTGCGCAGACGCCGAGGAGGCCGCGACCCGCGCGGCCGATGCAATCGCGGTGGCGATCGCCGCCGCGCGAGCCACGCGCGCCCAGGCGCACCTCTGCCTCAGCGGCGGCTCGACGCCGCGCCGCTGCTACGAGCTGCTCGGCCCGCTTCTGGACTCCTGGGAGGACATCCACCTCTGGTACGGCGACGAGCGCTGCGTGCCGCCGGACGACCCCGAGTCCAACGCGCGCCTCGTGCGCGAGTCGCTGCTCGCGCCCGGCGCCATCGAGCACCGCGTCCCCGGCGAGCTCGGGCCCGAGCGCGCAGCGGCCGCCTACGCCGAGGAGCTCGGCGACACCGTGATGGACCTGACGCTCTGCGGTCTGGGCCCCGACGGCCACACGGCCTCGCTGTTCCCGAATCACCCCCTGCTCGACGCGACCGGTACCACCGCCTGGCTCAGCGATTCGCCCAAGCCGCCACCCGAGCGCGTGACGCTCACGCTGCCGGCGCTCAATGCGTCGCAGCGGCTGTTGCTGCTCGTCGCCGGCGCCGGCAAGGCCGAGGCGCTCGCGCGCGTCCTGGCCGGGCCGGACCGCGCCACGCCGGCGTCGCTGCTGGACCGCGACAAGCTCGACATCGTCGCCGACGAAGCAGCGCTGGCCCAGGCGGGCTGAGACGCCGTCATGGAGCTCTGGCTGGTTCGCCACGCCGAGACCGAGTGGTCGCGGTCGGGGCGCCACACGGGACGAACCGACGTACCGCTGACCGAGGCCGGACGCGCGCGGGCGCGGGCCGTGCGCGACAGGCTCGCCGGCCGGACGTTCGCGCTGGTGCTGTCCTCTCCCCTCTCGCGGGCGCGGGAAACCGCGGAGCTCGCGGGTCTGGAGCCGCAGCTGCGCGACGACCTGGTCGAGTTCGACTACGGCGAGTACGAGGGGATCACAACCGCCGAGATCCGCGAACAGCGCCCCGGCTGGGACCTGTGGCGCGACGGCTCGCCCGGAGGCGAGACCGCGGAGCTGGTCGGCGAGCGGGTGGACCGCGTGATCGCGGAGGCGCTCGCCGCCGGCGGCGATGTGGCGATCGTCGCCCACGGCCATGTCCTGCGCGCCCTCGGGGCGCGCTGGGTCGGCCAGCCTGCGGCTTTCGGAGCCCGCCTTCGGCTCGATACCGGCGCGATCAGCGTCCTGGGCTTCGAGCGCGAGGCCCGCGTGATCCGGCGCTGGAACGGCTGAGCGGCCGGCGCGCGTTGATCGCGGGCCGGAGTCGGCCTAGGCTCGCACGGCATGCTGCTCATCCGCCTGCTCGGCAGTTTTGCGGTCCAGTGCGACGGGGCCGAGGTTCCCGAGGACGCCTGGCGCCTGCGCAAGGCGCGAAGCCTGGTCAAGCTCCTTGCGCTTGCGCCCGGGTTCGCGCTGCACCGCGAACGCGCGTGCGAGCTCCTCTGGCCCGAGCGCGATGCCCGTGCCGCGGCGAACAACCTCCACCAGGCCGTCTACGCCGCCCGCCGGGCACTGGACGCCGCCGGCGCCGACGGCGCGGCAGTCCTCGCGCTGCGCGACGACGTGCTGTCGCTGCAAGGAGACGTCGAGGTCGATGCTGTCCGGCTCGAGGCGGCGATCGCCGGCGCGCGCGAGCAGGGAGCGGCTGCGCGGTATGAGACCGCCCTGGACGGCGCCGGCGAGGAGCTGCTGCCCGAGGATCGCTACGAGGAGTGGGCCGCGGGGCCGCGCGAGGCGCTGCGCGAGCTGACCACCGCCGCGCAGCTCGAGCTTGCCGCCCTGCTCGAGCCCGACGCCGCCGCCGAAGTCCTCCAGCGGGCGCTCGTGCTCGACCCGCTGCACGAGCGCGCCACCCGGCAGCTCATGCGCGCCTACGTGGCCGCGGGGCGCCGACAGCGGGCACTCGAGGCCTTCGAGCAGCTGCGCGGCGCGCTGCGGCGCGCCTATGAGGCCGATCCGGACGAGGAGACGCGCCGCCTGTACCGCGAGCTGCTGGCGAGCGAGGATCCCGCGTCCGACCCGCTTCCGGCCGGCACGGCAGGACGCCTGCCGCTCGCGCTCACCACGTTCATCGGCCGCGAGCGCGAGCTGGCCGAGGTCGCTCGCCTGCTGCGCCGCAACCGGCTCGTCACCATCACGGGACCGGGCGGAAGCGGCAAGACGCGGCTCGCGCTCGAGGCCGGATCGCGCGAGCCCGGCGAAGTGCGCCTCGTGGAGCTCGCGCCGCTCGCGGACTCCGGACTGGTTGCTGCACAGGTCGCCACCGCTCTCGGTGCGGCGCTGCCATCCGATGGCGACCCGGTCGAAGCGCTTGCCCGTGCGATCGGCGCGCGCGAGCTGCTGCTCGTGATCGACAACTGCGAGCACCTGGTCGTCGCGGCCGCGGCGCTCACCGCCGGCCTGCTTGAGCGCTGCTCCGGGCTTCGCATCCTCGCCACGAGCCGCGAGCCACTGCACGTCGCGGGCGAGGTCGCATGGCGCGCACCTTCGCTCTCGCTCCCCGGCGACGAGGGCGACCCGCTGCGCTCCGAGGCCGTGCGCCTGTTCGTCGAGCGCGTCGCGACGGCGGCCCCGGGGCTCGCGCTCGACGCAGCCGACGCGACGGCGGTCGCCCACATCTGCCGGCGGCTCGACGGCATGCCGCTGGCGATCGAGCTCGCCGCGGCGCGGACGCGCCACCTCTCCCCCGCGCAGCTCGCCGATCGCCTCGGCGAGGCGCTCGATCTGCTGGGCACGGGCAATCGCACCGCGCTGGACCGCCAGCAGACGCTCCGCGCCACGCTGGACTGGAGCCACGCGCTACTCGACGAAGACGAGCGGGCACTGTTCGCCCGCCTATCGGTCTTCGCCGGGAGCTTCGGCCTCGATGCCGCCGAGGCGGTCGGGGGCGACGTGCTCGACGTCCTCTCGCGGCTCGTGGACAAATCGCTCGTGCTCGCCGATCGCCACGGCGACCAGGTCCGCTACCGGCTGCTGGAGACCTTCCGCCAGTACGGCCACGAGCGCCTCGCGGATCCCGTGCCGACCACGGCCGCCCACCGGCGCCACTTCCTGGCGCTGGCCGAGCGCCTCGCGCCGGTGGCGGAGCGCGGCGAGGACGGCGAGTGGATCGCCACGCTGACCACGGAGCACCCGAATCTGCGCGCCGCCCTGGCCTCGGGGCTGCGCGACGCGCCCGAGGAGGCGCTGCGGCTCGTCACAGCGCTGCACCGTTTCTGGCTCGACGGCGGCCATCTCGTCGAGGGCCACCGCTGGTGTGACCAGGCGCTCGCGGCCCGGCCGCGGCGCGACGGGCTGCGCGCGCGTGCCTTGACCGTCGCCGGCTCGATCGAGTTCCGCCGCGGGGTCCACGAGGGACGGCTCGGGCTCTACGAGGAGCTGCTCGGCGTCGAGCGCGAGCGGGACTCTGCGGCCGACCTGGGGCGCGCGCTCCTGCTCAACGCGATGTCCACCTGGATGACGATGGACTGGGACCGGACCCTCAGCCTCTGCGACGAGGCGGCGGCCTGCGGCGACCCGCTCGTCGAGGCCTCGGCGCGGCACATCGAGGCGCTGACGCACTGGTACCGCGGCGCGGCGGGCGAGAGCCGCACGGCGCTGGCGCGCGCCGCGGAGCTCCTCGCCGGGCTTGCGGATGACACCGAGCCGGCGTTCCTCGTGCTGCTCATCGGGTTGCCGGTCGTCCACGACTTCGGCCGGCCGCGCATCGTCCACGAGGAGACGCTGGCGACCTTCCGCCACTGCGGCCCGCGCCAGGCCGAGGGCTACCTGCGCATCGCCGAGGCCCAATTCGCGCGCTTCGAGGGCGATCATGCACGCGCCTGCGACCTCGCCGACGACGCCGTCTCGCGCTTTCGCGCGCTGGGCGACCGGCGCGGGACCGCGCTGGCGCTGGGAACCGCTTCGTGCGTCGCGCGCAGCCGCGGCGACCTGGACCGGGCCCGGTCGCTGCTCGCGGAGAGCATCGACCTGCGGCGCGCGGTCGGCGATACCCGCCTGATCGGCATCGGCCACGGGCTCGAGGTGCTGATCGACGCTGTCGCCGGCGAGCCGGGCCGTGCCCGCGCGCGCAGTGTCGAGCTCGAGGAGCGCTTCGCCCGCCAGGCCGATACGCCGGCGCTCGCGGGCGTCCTGGGCAACCGTGGCGCGTTCGAACTCGCCCAGGGCGAGCTCGAGACCGCGCGCGGCCTGCTCGAACGCTCCAAGTCCGCGCAGCAGGTGCAGCGGCTGCGACGGTCGATCGCGTGGATCGACATCGCCCTGGTCGAGACGCTCGTCGCGCTGGACGACGAAGGGCCCGCGCAGACGCTCCTCGAGCAGGTCACGGCCGAGATGGAGCGTCTCGGCGAGCCCGGCGGGAGCGAGGCCTGCGCGGCGCTTGAAGAGCGCCTGCAGTCGCCGCTAAGCAGCGGTTAAGGGGGTCCTCCGTAGCGTCGTCGCCACCACCCGAAGACCTACCACCACGAGGGGAAAAGCACATGTCAGTCACCGACGAGCGCACGGCACTCGGAGATCCTTCCGTCCAGGAACTGGCGGAAAGCCTGCGCGGGGCGGTCCTGCGCGACGGCGACGCCGGCTACGACGAATCCCGCACCGGCTGGAACGGCATGTTCCACGACGCGCGGCCGGA
Source organism: Solirubrobacteraceae bacterium (assembly GCA_033855555.1). Taxonomy (GTDB): domain Bacteria; phylum Actinomycetota; class Thermoleophilia; order Solirubrobacterales; family Solirubrobacteraceae; genus AC-49. The sequence goes on along the minus strand of JAWVFZ010000325.1, from coordinate 2,198 downwards.
CCTCATCGTCCGCTGCGCCGGCACCGCCGACGTGATCGCGGCCGTGCGCTTCGCGCGCAGCGCCGGGCTCGACGTCGCCGTCAAGGGCGGCGGCCACAGCATTCCGGGCTTCTCGACGATCCAGGGCGGGATGCTGATCGACCTCGGAGCGATGACCGGCGTCCGCGTCGATCCCGACGCCCGTCGCGCCGTGGTCCAGGCCGGCTGCCGCTGGCGCGACGTCGACCAGGAGACCCAGGAGTTCGGCCTGGCGGTGACCGGCGGGCTCGTGTCCGACACCGGCGTCGCCGGCTTCACGCTGGGCGGCGGCATCGGCCACCTGATGCGCAAGCACGGCTTGGCCACCGACAACCTCGTCGGCTGCGACGTCGTGACCGCCGACGGCCGCTTCGTCCACGCGAGCGAGACGTCTGAGCCCGAGCTGTTCTGGGGGCTGCGCGGCGGCGGCGGCAACTTCGGCATCGTCACCGCGTTCGAGTTCGAGCTGCACCCGGTCGGGCCCATGGTCTACGGCGGACCGATCTTCTTCTCGGCCGACGACGCCGCGGCCGTGCTCGCGAAGTTCGCCGAGCTGACGGAGGCGGGCCTTCCCGACGAGCTGACCGCGTTCGCCAACGTGCTCGTCGCGCCGCCGGCGCCGTTCCTGCCGCCGGAGGTCCACGGCAAGCAGCTCGTCGCGATCATCGCCTGCCACTGCGGCGACCACAGCGCGGCCGAGGCGCTGCTGAAGCCGCTCCGCGACGTCGCGACCCCGGTCGCCGACCTCGCGGGCCCGATTCCCTACGTTGCCCTGAACTCGCTGCTCGACGTGCTCTTCCCCAAGGGCGGGCGCTACTACATGCGGTCGGGCTACCTGGCGAGGCTGACGCCCGAGGCGATCGCGACGATGCTGTCGGCGCACGGGAGCACGACGATGTCGCAGTGCGAGCTCCACATCCACGACCTGGGCGGCGCCGTCGCCCGCGTCGACGAGGACGCCACCGCGTTCGGGGACCGCAGCGCACCGTACGTGCTCAACATCGTCGCCGGCTGGCACGCCGCCGGCGACGACGAGGCCAACCTCGCCTGGATCCGCGACGTCGGGGCGCGGCTCGACGAGTTCTGCACGGGTGCCGTGTACTCGAACTTCATGGGCGCCGAGGGCCAGGACCGCACCAAGGCGGCCTACGGCGGGAAGCTGCCCAGGCTCCAGGCGCTCAAGCGCGCCTGGGACCCGGACAACCTGTTCCGTCGCAACCAGAACATCGCGCCGTAGGTGCGACGCCGTGGCCGGGTCGGGGGCATGCTCGCCGCCGACCCGGCACGCGGTTCAGATGGCGAACGCCAGCCACCCGGAGAGCGGCGTGGGGATAACCGCACCCCCGAAAGCGACATGCGCCGCCACAATGTGCGGCCGTGGACGAGATCCGCACACCTGAGGAGCTGCTCGAGCGCGCCGGTCACCCGCCGCGTGCGGGTGCGATGGACCCGCTCGACGACGTCCGCCGTCACGAGCCGGAGCCCACGCCGTTCGTCGACCGCAGCGCGCCGCTGTCGCCGTTTCCCCCGATCGCCGACTACGGGTTCCTCAGCGACTGCCACACCAGCGCGCTCGTGGCTCCCGACGGGACCGTCGAATGGCTGTGCCCGCCGCGCTTCGACTCGCCGAGCGTCTTCGCGACCATCCTCGACCGCGCCGCCGGCGGCTTTCGCCTCGGCCCTTCGCTCATGGGCGTGCCCGCCGGACGCCGCTACGAGCCGGGCACGAACGTCCTGGAGACCACCTGGCAGACGCCGACGGGCTGGCTGGTCGTGCGCGACGCGCTGCTGATCGGCCCCTGGCGCTCGCGCGAGCAGGGGACGGCCGCGCCGACCGCCCACACGCGTCCGCCCACAGACTTCGAGGCCCACCACGTGCTCGTTCGCACGATCAGCTGCATCCACGGCTGGGGGCAGATCGAGGCGCTGTGCGAGCCGATGTTCGACTACGGCCGCCTGCCCGCCACCTGGGAGCGCGTCGACGGCGAGCCGATGGCCTGCGACGCCGTCGCCGAGGGCCAGCCGACGCTGCGCCTGATGTCGGACCTCGGGCTCGGCATCGAGGGCGGCTGTGTGCGCGCCCGCACGCGCCTGAACAAGGGCGAGACGCGTTTCTGCGCGCTGTCGTGGTCCTCGCGCCTCGACGGCCCGCGCACCGCCGAAGAGGCGCTGCAGGCGAT
>JAWVFZ010000324.1:0-5108 GCA_033855555.1 Solirubrobacteraceae bacterium | reverse complement strand
CGCAGCTCCTCCTCGGAGCGCGCGTTGGCCAGCGAGAGCATCGGCCGCTCGTGCTTGACCTTCTTGAGCGAGCTGACGGGCGCGCCGCCCACGCGCTGCGTCGGCGAGTCCGCCGCCACGAGCTCCGGGTGCTCGGCCTCGAGCTCCTGGAGCCTGCGAAACAGCTCGTCGTACTCGTCGTCTGCGATCTCCGGGTCGTCGTGGACGTGGTAGCGGTCGGAGTGGTAGGCGACCTGCTCCCGAAGCTCACGGACCTGCTCGCGGACCTGCTCCTCGACGCTCACTCCACCTCCTCGGCGGCCGGCTGCAGCAGCCGTGACAGGTCGTGCTCGACGAGCGCGTCCATGCCGCGCCGATCGGTGAGGTCGAAGTGGATCGGCGTCACCGCGACGCGCCCGGCGTTGACCGCCGCGAGGTCCGTGCCGGCCTCGTCGTGGAAGCCCGGGTCCGCGCCGTAGATCCAATAGCGCTGGCGCAGGCCCTCGGTCGTGTCGAGCTTGAGCTCGTCGCGGTAGATCCGCTTGCCGAGACTCGTCACCTCCACGCCCGTCACCTCGCCGGCCGGGACATTGATGTTCAGCAGCGTCCCCGCAGGCAGCGGCACCTCATGAAGCTCACCCACGACACGCGCCGTGAAGCGCGCGGCGATGTCGAACTCGAACTCCGACCCCAGCCGGAAGTCCATCTCGCGGGCCTGGGATTGCTGGGAGACGGCGATCCCGGGAAGGCCCAGCACGAGCCCTTCAAAGGCGGCCGCGACGGTCCCCGAGTAGGTGATGTCGTCACCGAGGTTCGACCCGTGGTTGATGCCCGACACGACCAGGTCCGCCTCGAAACCCTCGATGAGACCGAGCTTGGCGAACCGCACGCAGTCGACGGGCGTCCCATCTGTCGCGTAGCCCACCGAGCCGTCGCCGAAGTCGATCTCCTCCACCCACAGCGGCCGGCGGGTCGTTATCGACCGGGCGGTCGCGCTGCGATTGCCGTCCGGCGCGATGACCGCGAGCTCGATGCCCGGCAACTCACGCAGGGCGCGGCGGAGCGCCTGTAGGCCCTCTGCCTCGATGCCGTCGTCGTTGGTGAGCAGGACCCGCATCCGCTCACCCATCGTAGGCGACACTTGCCAGCGCCAGCCCGTGCGGAGGCGCCGTGGCACCAGCCTCCGAGCGCGGGCGGCCCGTCAGCAACGTGGCGAAGTCCGCGGGCGTCCCCAGGCCCTGGGCGACGTCGATCATCGTTCCGACCAGCACGCGGTTCATGTGTCGCATGAACGCGTCCGCCGTGATCCAGAACTCGAGCAGTCCCGGTTCCGGCTCGCGCCATTCAGCCGCCAGGACGTCGCGCTCGAAGCGCTGATGACCGGTCTGCGTCGGGGTGAACGCGGTGAAGTCGTGCGTTCCGGCCAGCAGCGCTGCACACGCATCGAGCGCCGGGCGGTCGGCCGGTCGCGAGACCCACCAGGCCGTCCGCCGCAGCCGCGCCGAGCGCGCGCGGCGGTTGAGCACGCGAAAGCAGTACGTGCGCGACGTCGCGTCGCGGCGCGCGTCGAATTCCTCGGGCATCGGCGTCGAGTCGAGGACCGCGACGTCGGCGGGCAGCACGGCGTTGAGCCGCAGCGGGTCCAGCGCCTCGCCGTGGTAGCTGCACACCTGGCCCCAAGCGTGGACGCCGGCATCGGTGCGCCCGGCGACGGTGACGCGGTACTCCTCGCGCAGGATCGTGGCGAGCGCCAGCTCGAGCTCCTCCTGCACGGTGCGGCGCCCCGGCTGTCGCGCCCAGCCGGCGAACTCGGTGCCGTCGTACTCGAGGGTGAGCCGAGTGGTGAAGCTCACTCAGCCCAGCAGTTCGCGCGCGTGCTGCACGATGATCTCGGGAGCCTCGTCGGGCAGGAAGTGCCCGACGCCCTCGATCCAGTGCACGGTGAGGTCGTCGGCGTTGGCGCCCTCCAGCGTCGAGCCCTTCACCGCGGCGTCGCCGGTGCCGGCGAGCAGGCGTGTCGGGACATGCAGACGCTCGTTGGCGTACTTGCCGGTCACCAGCCCGGGAAGCTCCTTGGTGAGGAACTGGCGATAGATGCCGGTGCTGGCCTCCGCGGCCTTGGGCTCCCCCATGACGTCGCCGTAGGCCCTTAGCTCGTCGGCCGTCCAGGAGCCGCGCGCGCGACCGAGCTTCAAGAGCCGCTCGGCGAAGCCGTGACGAACGAGCCACGCCCCCAGCGCAGGGGTGCTCAGCGGGCCCTGATAGGCGAGCAGCAGCAGGCGGTGGGGATTCCGGCGGTCCTTCGCGGTGGGCCACACGTGCGGAACCGAGCACATTACGAAGCCGGTGAAGCGCTCGGGGGCCTCCAGACACGCCAGCAGGCCGCTGAACGCCCCCCAGTCGTGCCCCACGAGCCCGGCGCGGTCGATCTCCAGCGCGTCCATCAGTCCGAGCAGGTCGTCGGCCATCGCGGTCTTCGTGTAGTCGCCGTCGGGCGCCGGGTCGCTCCAGCCCAGGCCGCGCAGATCCCAAGCGATCACCCGGTGGCTCTCGGCCAGCGCGGGAATCACATGGCGCCAGAGCCACCAGTGCTGCGGCCAGCCGTGCGTGAGAATCACCGGCGGCGCATCTGCAGCGCCCGCCTCGGCCACGTGGAAGCGCATGCCGCGGGCCTCCACGTCGCGATGGGTGACTCCGGGGAGCTCGAGCATCCGGTGATCCTATGGGCAGCCGGACGAGAGCTTCACCTCCCACCATCCGGCGAGCATCCCGAGCAGACCCAGGCGCGGGCGCACGTGGTAGGAGCCACAGCCCGGCTCGCCGAGCGCCGCGAGCGGGATCCGGACGAAGCGATGGTGCGCGGGATCGGCGATCACGCGCTCGAGGAGCAGCCGAGCAGCCCGCACGTCCGCGACCTGCCCGCGCTCACCGACGCTCGCCGCGAGCGCGTCGCGCCGTGCTTCGAGCTCGCCGAGCGAGAGCAGGCGCGGGCCGCCGCCGGCGCGCGCCTGCGCCCCGCGCGCCTCCAGCCGCGAGATCTGCGCACGGAGGTCCGCCCGCGCGGCGCGCTCGTCGACAACAGGGGTGTCGAGCGCGATCCTCATCCGCCGATCGGCGCCCTCGGGTTGGCGCCCCAGAACAGCTGGGTGCCGACCATTCCCACGAGATGGACGGCGACGATGTTCGCCACCATCGACTTTGCGGTCGCGCGCCCGACGCCGACCGGCCCGCCGCTGGCGTGGTAGCCGTAGTAGCACCCGATCAGCACGATCACCGTCGCCATGGACATCGCCTTGATGACGCTGTAGGCGAGGTCGGGCGGGTTCTGGAACATCCAGAAGATCAGGAAGAACCCGCCGCTGGAGACCTCGCCGATCTGCTGGACCACCGCCAGGTAGCTGGCGAAGAAGCCGGCGCCGATCGCCGCCACGTACATGAACGGCAGCACGATCCAGGCCGCGAGCAGGCGCGTCGCGCACAGGAACAGCACGCTGTCGATGCCCATCACCTCGAGCGCGTCGATCTCGTCGGAGATCCGCATCGAGCCCAGCTCGGCCACGATCCCCGTCCCCACCTTCGCGCTCATCATGTAGCCGAACGCGTAGGGCACCAGCTCGCGCAGGTCACACCATGCACTGAAGACGCCCGCATAGGCCGGCGCGCCCTGCGCGCGCGTGAAGTACGCGCCCTCGATCCCGCACTGCAGGCCGATGATGAAGACGAGCCCCCAGATCACGATCGTCGAGCCCAGGACCAGGATCCCGGCCTGGCGCAAGGTCTCGCCGAAGAACCGGAAGACCTTCAGGCTGTAGACCTGCCCGAGAACACGGCCGCAGAACTTCGAGATGTCTCCGAAGGATGCGATCGCCGCGCTCATCGGATCACCGTGATCTCCGGGTGCGTCGCAAGCAGCGTCTGGGTGAAGACGTAGTTGAACGCGAAGACGCCCAGGAACGTGATCACGACCGCCTGGTTGACGGCGCGCCCAACACCCTCGGCGCCACCGCTCGCAGTCATGCCCTTGTAACAGCAGACCACCGCCGTGATCGCGCCGAACAGCGTGCACTTCAGCACCGAGCCCCACAGGTCGGTCACGTCGGCATTGGTGAAGAACGTCGCCCAGAACGGCCCCAGCGGCGCGCCGTTGACCAGCGTCGCGATCACCCCGCCGGTGATCCCGAACACGATCGCGAAGGCGTCGAACAGGCCCGTGCAGATCATCAGCGCAAGGAACCGGGGCACCACGAGGTTCTTGATCGGATCGACGCCGAGCACCTGCAGGGCGTCGAGCTCCTCGCGGATCTTGCGCGCGCCGAGGTCGGCCGTGATCGCCGTTCCCGCGACGCCCGCCACGATGATCGCGCACACGAACGGAGCGAATTCCCTGATCGTCGCCAAGACGAAGAAGCCGCCGAGGCGGTCCAGCGCGCCGAACAGGATCAGGAAGTTCGCCGCCTGCAGACCTGGCGCGCCGTAGGACACCGCGACTGTCGAGACGACGAGCGGGAACCAGCACAGCTTCAGCGCGAACAGGAACTGCGACACGAACTCGCCGCCGTAGGGGTATGGCGGGCGGATCGAAGACACGATCGTCTTGCCGGTCAAGGTCATCATGTCGCCGACCTCTTCCAGGAGGTTCTTGGTCGGCAGCAAGGCCCGGTCGGCGACGCTCCTCACCATGCCGTGGGCGAGAGTACTAGTGTGCTAGCACACTGTCAAACCGCTGCGTTCACGGATACAGTGAAGCGGTGTTCGTCGACGACGTCGCCATCCGCATCGACCGCGACGCGGACGTCCCCGTGGGAGTGCAGCTCGCCTGGGCCCTGCGCGGCGCGATCGAGTCGGGCGCGCTGCGCCCCGGCGACCGCCTGCCACCGCTCCGCGAGCTCGCCGAGCAGGTGGGCGTCAACGCCAACACCCTCCGAGCGGCCTACGCGAAGCTCGAGGCGGACGGGCTGATCGAGACCCGCCACGGCAGCGGCACGTTCGTGACGGGGCCGGCCGGCCAAGCCGACCTGACACCGCTCGTCGGCGCTGCGGCCCGCGCCGCGCGCGACGCCGGCGTCGATCCGCGTGACCTCGCCGCCGCCCTCTACGTCAGCAGCCCCGAGCAGACGCGCACCGACGAC
>JAWVFZ010000323.1:0-4418 GCA_033855555.1 Solirubrobacteraceae bacterium | reverse complement strand
CCCGCGCGAGCGGAGCCATCCGGCGCCCGCACCAGGGGCAGTCGTTGAGGTCCTTCTGGGCGAGCTGGTCGCACCAGTTGCAGACCCGGAGGTTCTCGACGGCCCACGGCAGCCGCGAGGGGGAGGGCGCGAGCGGGAGGACCTTGCCGACGACCTCCAGCTCCTCGCCGGTGTCGCGGTCGCGGTAGACCTTCCCCGGCTCGGCCTCGATGATGATCTCGCGCCCTGTCGAGGGCGCGCGCAGGCGGTACCGCTGGGCGATGGACATCGCCGGGGAGGTTACAAGGCGCGGGCGACGGCGGCGCGCGCAAGGCTGCCGTAGGCGCCATCGCCCACTCGCCTACGCCGCCTGGGCGACGCCGACGAGCGGGACGATGTCGCTTGTCCTCCAAGCTGGATCTCGCCCCGCAGGACGCCGCGCTCCAGCGCGGCGATCACCGCTGGGTCGAACTGGCCGCCGCCCTCGCGCCGCACGCGCGCGTAGGCGATCGAATGCGGCAGCGGCTCCCTGTACGGGCGCTCGGACGTCATTGCGTCCAGCGCGTCGCACACGGCGAAGATGCGGGCGGCGAGCGGGATGTCCTCGCCCGCCAGCCCGTCGGGGTACCCGAGCCCGTCCCAGCGTTCGTGATGGTGGCGCACGATGTCGACCACGGTCTGCGGCAGGCCGAGCGGCTCGACGACCCGCGCTCCCGTGTCGGGGTGGCTGCGCATGACGACCCATTCGTCCTCGGTGAGCGGCCCCGGCTTGCCGAGGATGCGCTCAGGCACGCCGATCTTGCCCACGTCGTGCAGCAGGCAGCCGTAGCGGAACTCGTCGGACGCGGCGATGTCCGGGTCGATCTGGTGTGCGAGCTGGACCGCCAGGCGGGTCACCGAGCGCAGGTGGCGGCTGGTGACGCTGTCCTTGGCCTCGACGGCCAGCGCCAGGCTTTCCACGATCGCGCGCACGCGCCCGTGGGCCTGGTCGAGGGCGGGTCGCACGACCTCGGCCGGGACCAGGCCGCGACCGTCGAGCGCCGCCGCGACGGTGGCATGGAGCGCGCGAAGGTCCGACCACGTCAGCACGAAGCTCAGCGCGCCTGCGTGCAGCGAGTCGCGCACGGTCTCCGGAGAGGAGTCGGGCGCCACGACGATGACCCCGCGCGCCCCGGCGGCGCGCAGGCCCTCGAGCGCGGCGGCCACGCCGAGGCGGCCGGCCTCGGTGGCCTCGAAGAGCACCAGGTCGGCGGCGTCCGCCATCGAGCACGCTTCGGGCAGGGACCACGCCTCGTCGATGCGCCCCACCGCGTCGCACCCGGCGAGCATCGCCCGCAGGGTGGCCTGCGTGTGCACGCTGCTGCTGGCCAGGAGGACCCGGCCGGCGCGCGCTCTGGCGCTCTGAAGTGGAGGCATGGAGAAGGTGATCCTCGGCGTCCGTGCGGGACGGCACCCCCCTCGCCTAGTGTGCGATCCGGTGCGCGTCCTCGTCTGGCATGGCTTTCTACTCGGAGGAACGGGTTCGAACGTCTACAACGCGAGACTTTGCGCAGCTTTTGCACAGCAAGGGCACGAGATCTCGTTGCTTTCGCAAGAGCCAAGGCCCGAAAAGCTCGGATTCGTCGATGCGATCGGGCATCCCGATGGCCTGGAGGTTCTGCGCGAACCGGTCCGCGTGACGGCCTGGAAGCCCGACATCGGAGGATTGCTGCCGGTGTACGTGGCCGACCGCTACGAGGGCGTCGAAGCCCGTACCTACCTTGAGCTCAGCGACGCCGAGATCGACGAATATCTGCGGCGCAACGTCGAGGCGGTGCGGGCGGTCTGCGCCGTCCAGCCTCCAGACATCGCGCTGGCCAACCACCTCGTGATGGGGCCCGTGGTCCTGGCCCGGGGGCTGGACGCATCGGTTCCCTATGCGGTGAAGATCCACGGCAGCGCGCTGGAGTACGTCGTCAAGCGCGATCCGGCGCGCTTCCTGCCCTATGCGAGCGAGGGGCTGGCGCGGGCCCGCACGGTGCTCGTCGGCTCGCTGCACACCGCCCAGAGCCTGTGGGCGGCGATGGGCGACGACGCGCTGCCGGAACGCACGCGCCTGGGCCCGCCAGGCGTCGAGATCGAGGAGTTCCACCCGCGCGCGGACGCCGCGGCCGAGGTGGCGGCGCTGGCCGGTGCGCTCGATCGCGAGGCGCCGAGCGCCGTCGAGTCGGCGTTCAGCCGCGACGCCGGCGAGGCCGCGGCCGCTCTGCGCTCCCTGCGCCCGGGCGATCGCCACGTCGTGTTCGTCGGCAAGCTGATCGTCTCCAAGGGCGTCGACCTGCTCGCGGCCGCCTGGCCGCTGGTGCTGCAGCAGGTGCCCGAGGCGCGCCTGGTCGTGGTCGGCTTCGGGGCCTACCGCGCGGCGTTCGAGCGCCTGCTCGCGGCGCTGGCCGCAGGCGACCTGGCGGCGGTGCGCTCGCTCGCCGAGGAGGGCCGCGCCGCGGAGGGCGGGCCGCGCGCGCCGCTGCGCCATCTGCTGGCGTTCCTCGAGACCGTCGACGCCGCCTACCTCGAGGCGGCCAAGGCGCTGCCCGACCGCGTGGTCCTGACCGGCCGCCTGGAGCATGCCGAGCTGGCGCCGCTGCTGGCGCTCGCCGAGGCGCAGGTCGTGCCCAGCACGTTTCCGGAGGCCTTTGGGATGGTCGCCGCCGAGGCGGCCGCGTGCGGCGCCCTCCCGGTGTCGGCAGACCACTCCGGTCTCGCCGAGGTCACCCACACGCTGGCCGAGGCCGTGCCGGGCGCCGCGCGGCCGTGGCTGAGCTTCGAGACGGGCGACGTGCGTGGCCTGGCGGAGCGCCTGATCGCGTGGCTGCAAGCCCCCGAGGAGCTGCGCGCGGCCACGCGCGCCGCGCTCGTCGGCGTCGCCCAGGACCGCTACTCGTGGGAGGGGGTCGCGACCTCGGTGATCGCGGCGGCCGAGGGCCGCCTGGACGACCTCCCTCTGCCCTGACCGCGGCGCTCCATGCGGCCGCGGCAGCGGATAGAGTTCCGCGCCGATGAGCCGGTCCGTCCGCACGCCCGTCCTGGCCGCCCTGCTGCCTGCCGCGCTGCTCGCCGCGGGCTGCGGCGGGGGCGCCGGCAACGCCGATGTCGTCGCCGGCAAGCAGCTCTTTGTCAGCAAGTGCGGCTCCTGCCACGTCCTGGGGCGGGCCGGCACCAAGGGCACCACCGGGCCGAACCTGGACCAGGCCTTCCAGCGGGCCGAGAAGGACGGCTTCGGCGAGTCCGCCATCCGCGGCGTCATCAAGAAGCAGATCGAGTACCCCAACAACAAGCCGGAGCTGGGCGGCATCATGCCCGCCAAGCTCGTCGACGGCCAGAACGCCGACGACGTCGCCTCCTACGTCGCGCAGGTCGTGGCCAAGAAGGGCAAGGACACGGGCCTGCTGGCCACCGCGGTCCCGTCCGCAGCCGGCAAGCCCGCCGTCGCCCAGAACGGCGTCCTCACGATCGACGCAAACCCCGACGGCCAGCTCCTGTTCACGGCCTCCAAGGCGAGCGCGCCGGCGGGCAAGATCACGATCAAGTACGGGAACACCTCGGGCGTCCCTCACAACATCGCCATCAACGGCAAAGGCAAGACGCCCATCGAGCCCAAGGGCACCGCGAGCTTCACGGCCACGTATGCGCCCGGCACCTACACGTACTACTGCCAGGTCCCCGGTCATGAGCAGGCGGGCATGAAGGGCACGCTCACCGTCAAGTAGTCCACTGGTCCACTGCCGTCGCCGGCGGCGGGCCATCCCGCTACGCTGCGCCCCATGGCCCGGGAGGCGCCTACCGTTCTCGTCGTCGACGACGACTTGGCCATGCGGCGACTGGTCGCCATCTGGCTGGGCGAGCGCGGCTTCGAGGTCCACGAGGCCGCCGACGGCGAGTCCGGCCTGCGCGAGGCCACGCGCCTGCAGCCTGATGTGGTCCTGCTGGACTGGCGCCTGCCAGACCAGAGCGGCCCCTCGCTGTGCCGCACACTGGTCGATCTCCTGCCGCGGCCGGCGATCGTGATGCTCACCGGCCTGGACGACCCGCGCGACCGCAACGCCGCCCGCAAGGCCGGTGCCGACGACTACTTCGTCAAGGGCGTCGATCCCGACGTGCTTGCCGAGGCCCTGCTGCGCCACGCCCGCGCACCGGAGCGCTTCGAGCGCCCGGCGCGCGCTGCGTCGCCATCGCAGTAGCCGCCGCGCCTAGAGGGCGCGCACGATCGTCACGACCACGGCGATCACCGCGGCGAACGCCACCACGGCCAGCAGCAGGCGGAACATCGCCGCCTCGTGACGCAGCGGATCCAGCGCCTTGTCCCACCAGGGACGTGGCTCGTCGGCCATCCAGATCTAGAGGATGTAGACGCTCAGGTAGACGATGACCCACATGACGTCGACGAAGTGCCAGTAGATGCC
>JAWVFZ010000322.1:0-2572 GCA_033855555.1 Solirubrobacteraceae bacterium | reverse complement strand
GGCATCTCGCAGTTCAGGGCGAGGAGCTGGCCGCGCTCGGCCATCTGCACGAGGACACCCTTCATACCGAGCGCGCGTAGCTTGTCCGCGACCGAGTTATCCGCGCCGCCGCCGCCAGTTTCTGTCTGCGCCAGCGGGTCACCCTTCCTCGTGTTGGACTCACCGTGAAGAGCGAAGCGGCCCGGGTCGCCTCTATCGCCTCTCCGGACGGCGGGATGTCGGTGTCCAGGTTCCCCCATGCGAAGAACGTCGGGATTGTCGGCCGCTGCTGCGACGCGACCGGTGAGATCTTGCGCGTCGGAGGAGACGCGCCCGAAGCGGGTAGCAGGCCGGACAGCGGCTTGCGCTTTCCATGCATTGGAGCGCGGACCTGCTTCCGCAGGTCGTCCGAAGCGGGAGCTCGCAAGGAGTCAGGCCGGCCTCTCGGGCCAGGCAATTAGCCGCGCCGCTTGGGCTGCGACGTGAGGTGCCACCCATCGCAACGCGGACATGCGTACACGCGCCGCTCGCGCCGCCGCCGCCGCCCACGCACGTACCGGTCCCACCAGATATTCCAGAGAGCCCACCTAGCGCCGGCGGCTGTGCGGTAACGGATCTTCTCCTCGCAGCGCTTCATCTTGCTGAGTGTCCTCGGCAGGCGAAGCAAGGCCCTTGAGACGATGAAGCCGCTTCCCATGCCGAGCCGCATGTGGCTGCCGCTCCTCGTCCGAAGCGATTCTCTTTATCGGTGAGGCGCGAAGGCCTCCGGAGGAAGTTTCGCGTTCCACTCCACCACGATCTCGGATGGCACTCCGGCGAGCGGGTCAGTCCCGCTCGCGAAGGCAAACGCGCGCTTCAGCTCACCGCTGAGGTTGCCCTCTTCGGACGCCAAGCGCCCCTCGACCCATTCGAGCAGCGACGGCATTGGGTCGGAGGCGATGGGGACCACGTGGATCCAGCCCATGCCGAGCCACCGCTCGACGTGACCGTCGGGGAAGCGAAGATCGACGAACTCCAGCGCCAAGACCCGGGCACCTGGCTCGCCGCCGCCGGCGATCCGCGCCAGTGCTCCCTTGCGCACGACCTCGGGAGACGCGGCCTTCATCAGGCGATCATCCCAGCCGAATGCGCCGGCACGCACCTCCCGCTTTTCGGCCTTCAGCTTTGCGGCGATCTAGGCGATCTGCACTTCGAGGCCGTCGATCAACATCAGGCGTTTAGCCGACGGTCGTGATTGTGGTGCAGATTGCGTAGACGGTGAAGGTCAACGACGCCGCGCTGTTTCCGCTGCTGCCGTTGCCGACGTGGGCGGTCCATGCGGTGTTGCTCGTGTCGGGATAGGAGTCGTTGACGACGCCGATCCCCGGGGTGCCAAGCTTCACGCCGCCACCGATCACGTGCTGCCCGGCGTCACACGTGGCGGTCGCGACGTTGGCGGCGCTGCTCGCCGGCGCGGTCCCGGCGGCGGTCTTGTAGGTGGCATTGTCCAGGGCGGCCGAGGCGGCGGCGTGGGTCGCCCTGTCGGCGGCGCCAGCCGACGGGACCTTCGCCAGGGACGACTCCTTGATGTCCGTCCCCGCCAGGGAATTGCCCAGGATCTTCGAACTGGTCACCGCGTTGTTCTTGATCTTCGCGGTCACGACGGCGTTGTTCTGGAGCTGCGCAGGGCCGACGCTGTTGGCGGGGAGCGCGGTCGCGGCGTAGGCGCCGCCACCGAGAGCGACGAAGAGCGCGAGCGTCGCCGTTACGTTGGCGTACGTCGTGCGCGAGCGAAGACCGGGGCGCATGATTTAGCTCGTCGACCGCCGACTACGGAAACGTGGGCAGCAGCGACGGCTGGGGGGCCGGGGGCGCGCAGCCAACCGAGGCGCCCGCGCCTGCGAGGACGTTCGCGAGCGAGGCGCCTCCAATGAACTGCGTGGGTCCGAACGGTCCCATCGCGAGGTCCACGAGCCCGCAGACCTGCGGGTCCACGATGGGCGCCCTGGTCGTCGCGGCGCTGGCGCTCGCCGCCGGGACGGCAACCACAAGCGCGGAGGTGACGGCAGCTAGAGCAGCCAGGGACTTTCGGCGAGACAACATTGAATAGAAGCTCCTTCGTACCGGACGGCCGGTGGCCGCCCGCTGATCTTCGATAGCGAGCTGCCGATGGTTGCGGCCTGCGCGCACCTCGCGTGCTGTCCCGAGGGACCGTTGATGCTGGCAACAGGGACTTGAGGATCTGGCGCGATCAACGGCGCGAGCGTGCCGGCGCCGTTGCCCTGACGGGGTGACCGAAGCGGTCTCGTCCGCGGACGGCGACGGTCGCAGGGCTGTGGCGGACACGCACGACGTGACAGCTCGTCTTGGCGCCGATCATGGCGCCGACACTGCGCCCGGCGGCGGTGATGCGGGCGCGGGGCACCTCGCCACCGATCACGCGGGCGCAGACGCGCACGCCGCGCTTGACCCGCACGACCTTCGTGATGCGCAGAACCGCGTGCGGCGCGAGCGAGACCCGGCGGCGCTCGAAGGTCGTGCTCGCGCCCTCGGTGTACTGCTGGGCGGTGTGCACGGTGCCGAGGTCGACGACGAAACGCAGGCGACCCTCGGC